>NZ_PVUE01000015.1 GCF_003003235.1 Antricoccus suffuscus | reverse complement strand
GGAGGCACAACAAGAAAACAGGTCCAGCACCAGGGGTTAAATAATTTGGCACTGACTTTCAAGTACGCTGTTGAGTTCTCAAGGTTCGGACGCACACCCCACTACCAGCCTCTCGGCAGTCACAGGGGGCAACCTGCAAAACCTTACCAGAACCAATTTCGACGCTTTGACCGGGGTCTTAGTGTCTTTGGACTGTTCGGTTTTGGTCGTGCTATTTTCTTGCGTTCCGCGTGCGATCGCGGACCTCTGAGTCTAGCAGACTTAGCGGCCGTCAGTATCGTGCGGATTGCTTTTCGAACAGTGCAATGTCGCTTGGTTCCCATCCGGCTGGGCGAACCCTCGTCATGCGAGTTAATGTCCGCTGCGTGATGATCAGCTTGGTGCATTGCGTGCGATCCGCCGGCTGCTGTTCTCGAACTTCGGTCTGGACCGGAGTCGGTGCGTTTCCGCCTGGCTGTTCGCGTTGTTCGGTGAAGCAATAAGAACTTTAGGCGCCCTCGAGGCGGCTGTCAATTCGATGGCATGTGACCTGAGGCACCAGTGGATTGAATGGCATCTGACCTGGGATTCTTCTGTTTCGAAGGTGCGACGCGGTCCCCGCCGAACGCCGTACGAGCTTCAGCGAACCCGCGCGCCCGCCACCGTGCGTTTGCCGCGACGTAAAACGACCAGCGAACCGTGCAGCAGATCACCGTCTTCGAGACGCTGTTCTGGGTCTTCGACTCGCACATTGTTGAGGTACGCACCGCCCTCTTTGATCGTCCTACGAGCCTCACCAAGGCTCGGCACCAGCCCGGTCTCCTTCATCATGAACGAGACCCGTGGCAGGGTCCCCTCGTCGCTGCTGGCCGCGACCTCGGCGATCCCTGCCTCCTGCAGTGCCGCGACCAGCACGCTCTCATCGATGCCGGCCAACTCGCCCCGGCCGAAGAGGGCCTTCGCGGCGTCCTCGGCCGCGTGCCGTTGATCCGAGCCATGCACCAGATCGGTGAGCTCGTCGGCGAGGGCACGTTGCGGAATCCTCAGGTGCGGCGCCGCCTCGCCCTCGGCGATGAGACCCTCGATCTCCTCACGGGTCCTCAGGCTGAACGCCTTCATCCAGCCGGCAATGTCCCGGTCGTCGGCGCCCAGCCAGAACTGGTGGAACGCGTACGGCGAGAACATGTCCGCATCAAGCCACACTGCCCCACCCGCGGTCTTCCCAAACTTCGTACCGTCGGCCTTGGTGATCAGCTTGGTGGCCAGTGCGTGCACATGGGCACCTTCTACCCGCCGGATGAGATCCACTCCGGCAGTCAGGTTGCCCCATTGGTCTGAGCCGCCGGTCTGCAGAGTGCAGCCGTAGCGGCGAAACAGCTCGAGGTAGTCCATCCCCTGCAGGATCTGGTAGCTGAACTCGGTGTAGCTGATACCGGATTCGGAGTTCAGCCGGGCGCTCACCGACTCTTTAGCGAGCATCCGGTTGACCCGGAAGTGTTTGCCGATCTCGCGCAGGAAGTCGATTGCCGAGAGCGGTTCGGTCCAGTCGAGGTTGTTGACCAACTGTGCGGGGTTATCGCCCTCGAAGTCGAGGAACCGCGACACCTGGCTCTGCAGGCGCTCGACCCACTCGGCGACAAGCTCTTTCGGGTTGAGTTGGCGTTCGGAGGTACGCCCGCCCGGGTCCCCGATGAGTCCGGTGCTGCCGCCCACCAGTCCCAGCGGCCGATGCCCGGCCAATTGGAACCGCTTCAGCGTGATCAGCTGCAGCAGGTTGCCGTGATGCAGGCTCGGCGCGGTGGGGTCGAATCCGACGTACACGGTGATGGGACTCTCGTCCATCGCCACGCGCAAGGCGCCCAGGTCGGTCGTGTCCGCGATGAGATCGCGCCAGGCGAGGTCGTCGAGCAGGTGCGTCACAGGTAGTCCTTCGTTCTGGTGGCTCGAGATTCACAGGATCGCGCGGATGAAGTCACGGATCGCGGGTTGATCATATGTGGCGGACCGGGAGCTCAGGACTCGATCGTCGCGCGCGGGCTGCGTTTGTACGCCGATACCGTCGGGTCGCCAGGAATCCAGAACCGCCATGGCACCTCTGCCGCCCGGGACACGCCCACTCGGGGCCCGGCCTCGATCGGTACGTCGTGGCCACCGGATCGGAGGTATATCCGGGATCGCGCGCTGCACAGGTCGGTGCCGAGGTCGTCTCGTCCGATGCCGGCCGCGAGCGTCAGACACGCCGGGCCACGTGCTAGGCCGCGCGCTTGAGCGACCTTCGGACGTCGGGCCCGCGCCAGCGCCTCGTTCTCGACGACTTCGGCGGCGCGCAGCAACACCCCACCGGCTGCCCCGTCAGGACCGCAAACCGTGTTGGCGCAGTAGTGCATCCCGTAGGTGAAGTAGACGTAGAGATGACCGGCGGGACCGAACATCACCTCGTTGCGTGGCGAGGGTCCGCGGTAGGCGTGCGAGGCCGGATCGTCCTGGCCGCAGTACGCCTCGGTCTCGGTAATCCGCAGCGTGACCGGACCTTCGGGGCTGACCGTAGTCAGCAGCGTGCCCAGAAGGTCCGGCGCGACGTCCACCGGGGAGCGTTCAAAGAACGCCCGGGTCAGTCGGCGACGAGCCACGATCGCTGCATCGCCAGGGAGGCTTTGATGCGTTCGGCTTGTTCGGCGACGCGTACAGGCGCCGTACCGCCGTGGGTCGACCGCGACGCGAGCGCGCCCTCGACGGTGAGCACGTCCATGACCTCAGCGGTCAGCCGAGCATCTACCGATGCGAGATCCTCGGCGGTGAGGTCGTAAAGCTCACAGCCTCGCTCATCGCAGAACTGTACGGCGGCACCACTCACCTCGTGCGCCTCGCGGAACGGAACACCCTGGCGCACAAGCCATTCGGCCACGTCGGTTGCCAGCGCATGTCCGGCGCCGGCACCCGCGGACACACGAGCAGCGTCGACGGTCATCGTGGCGATCATTCCGCTCACCGCCGGCAACAGCATGAGCAACTGTTCGACACTGTCGAACGTGCACTCCTTGTCTTCCTGCAAGTCCCGGTCGTACGCCAGCGGCAACGCCTTGAGCGTCGTCAGCAACGACACCAGGTTGCCCACGAACCGGCCGGTCTTGCCACGAGCGAGCTCGCCGATATCGGGGTTCTTCTTCTGCGGCATGATCGACGAGCCGGTCGCCCACGAGTCATGCAGCCTGACCCAGCCGAACTCGGTCGTCGTCCACAGCACGACCTCCTCGCCGATCCGCGACAGGTGTACGCCGATCATGGCGGCCGCGAACAGGAACTCCGCGACATAGTCCCGGTCGGAGACCGCGTCGATCGAGTTGTCGGCGGGCCGGTCGAACCCGAGGTCCTTGGCTACCGCGCCGGGATCGAGTTTGAGCGAGGAGCCGGCCAGCGCCCCGGCACCGAGCGGGCTCACCGCGGCGCGTTTGTCCCAGTCCCGCAGGCGATCCACGTCGCGGGCGAAGGCATGCACGTGCGCGAGCAGCTGGTGTGCGAACAGGATGGGCTGCGCATGCTGCAGGTGCGTCATGCCTGGCGCCACGACGTCGGCGTACTCGTTGGCCTTGCCCAGCAGTGCCTCTTCGAGGTCGACTACCGCGGCGGCAATCTTGCGCACGTTGTCACGCAGATAGAGCCGCAAGTCGGTCGCTACCTGATCGTTGCGGCTGCGCCCGGCGCGTAGCTTGCCGCCCAGTGTGCCGAGGCGCTCGATCAGGCCGCGCTCGAGCGCCGTGTGCACGTCCTCGTCCTCGACCTTGGCCTGGAACGTGCCGTCGGCGACGTCCTTCTCCAGCGAGTCCAACGCACCGAGCATCTTGGCGAGCTCATCGTCGTCGAGCAGCCTCGCCGAGTGCAGCACCCGCGCGTGTGCCCGCGAGCCCTCAATGTCGTAGGGCGCGAGCCGCATGTCGAAGTGCACCGACAGCGACAATGCAACCATCTGCGGCGACGGGCCGCTCGAGAACCGGCCGCCCCACAGGCGGGTCGTTGCCGGCTCGCCTGGTGGGGTCGCGTTGTCAGCCACGGCTACTTGCCACCGAGCCGCTGCTCGCGGGCGGAGTCGAGCTTGGTCGACAAGCCGTGCAGCTCGATGAAGCCCTTCGCCATGGACTGGTCGAAAGTGTCGCCGGTGTCGTACGTCGCGAGGTTGAAGTCGTACAGCGAGTGGTCCGAACGCCGACCGGTCACGACCGCGCGACCGCCGTGCAGCACCATCCGGATCTCACCGGTCACGTGCTGCTGGGTGTCGGTGATGAACGCGTCAAGGGCCTTCTTCAGCGGGGAGAACCAGAGACCGTCGTACACCAGCTCGCTCCAGCGCTGAGAGACGCCGCGCTTGTAGCGGGCCAGTTCGCGCTCGAGGGTGACCGTCTCGAGCTCCTCGTGAGCGGTGAGTAACGCGATCGCGCCGGGAGCTTCGTAAATCTCGCGGCTCTTGATCCCGACGAGACGGTCCTCAACCATGTCGAGACGTCCCACGCCTTGCGCGCCGGCGCGCTCGTTGAGCTGTTCGATCGCCTGCAGCATCGTGACTTTTTTGCCATCGATCGCGACCGGAGCACCCTTGTCAAAGGTGAGGATGACTTCGTCCGCATCCCGCTGGACGGAAGGGTCCTGGGTGTATTCGTAGACGTCCTCGATCGGTGCGTTCCAGATGTCCTCGAGGAACCCGGTCTCCACGGCCCGGCCCCAAACATTCTGATCGATCGAGTACGGCGACTTCTTCGTCGTCTCGATCGGCAGGCTGTGCTTCTCGGCGTACTCGATCGCCTTGTCACGGGTCAGTGCGAGGTCGCGCACTGGCGCGATGCACTTGAGTTCCGGGCCGAGCGCCTGGATGCCGACCTCGAAGCGGACCTGGTCGTTGCCCTTGCCGGTGCATCCGTGGGCAACGACGTTGGCGCCGTACTTATGCGCGGCGTCGACAAGGTGCTTGACGATGACGTTGCGGGAAATCGCCGACACGAGTGGGTAACGGTCCATGTAGAGCGCCCCGGCTTGCAGCGCCGGGAGGCAGTACTCGTCCGCAAACTCGTCTTTGATGTCGGCGACGACGGCCTCGATGGCGCCGCAGTCGAGCGCGCGCTGGCGAATGACCTCCATGTCCTCGCCGCCCTGGCCGACGTCACCGGCGACCGCGATGACGTCCGAGCCGGTCTGCTCCTTGATCCAGCCGATGGCGACGGAGGTATCGAGACCTCCGGAGTAAGCCAGTACGACGGTGTCAGCCATTGTGTGTTTCTCCTGCTTCTTGTTGAATAGTTCGCCTGGTACGGCGGTCAATCATGTGCGTGTTGATGTGGGTCGGATTCGGGCGATCAGGCGGCTCCACTGATGTTGCGCAACTGAGCGGCGAGGTTCTTGGCCTTGGTCGCATCCGGCGTGATCACCATGATCGTGTCATCCCCGGCGATCGTACCGACGACCTGCGGTAGGCCGGCACGATCGAGCGCCGAGGCCAGGAAGTTGGCGGCGCCGGGCGGCGTACGCAAGACCACGAGATTCTGGGCGTGCGCCGCGTCGGTGAGCAACTCGGACAACAACCGGGTCAGCCGGGCGCCGGGCTTCTCGGCCTTGAACGGCGTCGGCATCCCGTCCTCGTTGATCACGTAACGCGCGGTCTGCCCTTCCGCGCTGCGGATCTTGGTCGCACCCACTTCCTCAAGATCACGAGAAAGCGTCGCCTGCGTGACCTTCAGGCCGTTGGCCGACAGCAGCTTCGCCAGCGTCGTCTGCGAGGTGACCGTCTCGTTTTTGATCAGCTCGATGATCTTGGCGTGCCGTGCGATACGGGTATCCGGTGCGGTCATCGCCGTTCCAGAAGCCATACCAGCAAGGCTTTCTGGGCATGCCGACGGTTTTCGGCCTCGTCCCAGATCGCCGACTGCGGGCCGTCCAGCACGCCTTCACTGATCTCCTTGCCGCGGTACGCCGGCAGGCAGTGCAGCACGATTGCCTCCGCGGAGGCAGTGGACAGCAGCGACTCGTTGACCTGGTAAGGCACGAACGGCGCCTCACGGTCCGCGGCTTCAGACTCCTGGCCCATCGACACCCACGTATCGGTGGCCAGCACGTCCGCGCCGGTCGCTGCAGCTCCCGCATCGGTGGTGACCATGACGGAACCGCCGGTGGTCTCGGCGATCGCCTGCGCATCGGCAACCACCGCCGCATCCGGCTGAAACTCCTGTGGCCCAGCGACTCTGACATGCATGCCAGCGGTCGCGCCGCCAAGCAGGTAGGAGTGCGCCATGTTGTTGGACGCGTCGCCGAGATACGCCAGGGTGCGCCCGGCGGCACTGCCGAACCGTTCGTTGACGGTCTGCAGGTCCGCGAGGATCTGGCACGGGTGGAATTCATCGGTCAGCGCGTTGACGACCGGCACGGCGCTGGCTTGTGCCATCTGTTCGATACGTGTCTGCCCGAAAGTCCGCCACACGATCGCCGAGCACTGGCGGTCCAGAACCCTTGCGGTGTCGGCGATCGGCTCGCCTCGGCCGAGCTGGCTAGTCGCGGCATCGATGACCAGCGGATAGCCGCCGAGCTCCGCGATACCGACCGAGAACGACACGCGGGTGCGCGTCGAACTCTTGTCGAAGATGACGGCGACTGCCTCGGGCCCGTCCAGTGGCCGCTTGGAGTACGGCGCCGCCTTCAGCTCGGCAGCGAGGGCGAGAACCTCCGCCTGCTCAGCGGGCGAGAGGTCGTCGTCGCGCAGGAAGTGTCGTGCCACTACTCCCCCTTCAAGGCGTCCGGGAGCGCCGCCACGAACGTGTCCAGCTGGGCGCGGTCCACAATTAGCGGCGGCGCAAGCCGGATGGCGTTCGGAGCGACGGCGTTGACGAGGAATCCCTTGTCACGCAGATTGTTTTGCGCCGTACCGGCAACGTCGGCGCTGAGCCCAATGGCGCGCAGCATGCCCTCACCGCGCACTTCAGTGACGAGGGGGTGGCCAAGTGCGGTGACCGCATCGACCAGATGTGCGCCGTTGTCCTTCGTGCGCGACAGCAGGTCCTCATCGACGACGGCGTCGAGCACGGCCAGTGCCGCGGCGGCGCACACCGGGTTACCGCCGAACGTCGTACCGTGGCTGCCCGCAGTAAACAGATCGCCCGCCGCACCGAACGCGATCGTCGCCCCGATCGGCATTCCGGCACCGAGGCCCTTAGCCAACGTGATCACATCGGGCTGTAGATCGTCGCTCTGGTAGGCAAACCAGTTGCCGGTGCGCGCAATGCCGGTCTGCACTTCATCGAGCACGAACAGCGCACCGACCGCGTGCGCGCGGTCCTGTACGGCGCGCAGGTATCCCGCCGGAGGGACCTGGACTCCGCCTTCGCCCATGATCGGCTCAAGGATGACCATCGCGGTCTGCTCGTCGATCGCGGCAACTGCGGCGGCAGTGTCGCCGTACGGCACGTGCGTAACATCGCCGGGCAACGGCATGAACGGCGCTTGTTTGGGCGGCTGACCAGTCAGCGCGAGCGAGCCCATCGTGCGCCCGTGGAATGCGCCCTCGGCCGCGACGATCTTGGTGCGCCCAGTGAGCCGCGAGATCTTGAAGGCCGCCTCGTTGGCCTCGGCACCGGAGTTGCAGAAGAACACCTTGCCTTCGCGCCCGGTCAACGCCAACAGCCGTTCGGCCAGCGCGATCGTCTTGTCGTTGCCGTAGAGGTTGCTGGTGTGCCCAAGCAGCTTGATCTGCGATGACACCGCCTCCACCACCCGAGGATGGGCGTGGCCGAGGATGTTGACCGCGATCCCGGCCAGCAGGTCGAGATACTTGTTGCCCTCATCGTCGAAGACGTAGGCCCCCTCGCCGCGCACGAGTGTGATCGGCGGTGTGCCGTAGTTGTTCATGAGGCTGTGGTTCCAGCGCTCGGTGTACGACGTACTCATGCGATCACCTCTGGTTGTTGGTCTGCGGTAGTGGGTGGGTCGGGCACGACCATCGTGCCGTTGCCTTCATTGGTAAACACTTCGAGAAGGACCGAGTGCGGATTGCGCCCGTCGATCACGGTCGCGGTCGGAACTCCGCCGTCGACCGCGCGCAGACAGGCTTCCATCTTGGGGATCATCCCGGCCTGCAGGCTCGGCAGCATCGCCGCAAGCTGCGAACTGGCGATCTCGCGCAGCAGCGACGACTTGTCCGGCCAGTTGGCGTAGACGCCTTCGACGTCGGTCAGGACGACGAACTTCTCGGCCTTCAATGCGACGGCGAGCGCGCTGGCCGCGGTGTCGGCGTTCAGGTTATGGATCACGCCGTCGGCATCTGGAGCGACGGTCGACACGACCGGGATCCGGCCGGCGCCGATGACATCGAGGATCGCGTCGCTGTTGACCGATTCGACATCGCCCACCAGCCCGAGGTCGACCTCCTCGCCGTCGATCGTGGTGCCGCGGCGTACTGCGGTAAACAGTGATGCGTCCTCTCCGGACATGCCGACCGCGACCGGGCCGTGGCTGTTGATCAGGTTGACCAGGCCGCGCTGGACCTGCCCGACCAGCACCATGCGTACGACGTCCATCGACTCCTCGGTCGTCACCCGCAGGCCGCCGCGAAACTCCGACGTGATTCCGAACCGATCCAGCATGGCGCTGATCTGCGGGCCGCCGCCGTGTACGACGACCGGCTTGATGCCGACGGTCCGCAAAAACACCATGTCCTCGGCGAAGGCGGCCTTGAGCGCGTCGTTCGTCATCGCGTTGCCGCCGTACTTGACGACCATGATCTTGCCGGCAAACCGTCGCAGCCATGGCATGGCTTCGATGAGTACGGCGGCCTTGTCGGCGACCGGCATCGAGTCGAGCATCTCCGAGCTCATGTGGAGTACGCCGAGTTTTCGTGCACGTAGTCGTGCGTGAGGTCGTTGCTCCACACGGTGACTTCCGCGTCGCCAGCCTTGAGATCAATGAGGATCTCGCACTTGCGCGGCGTCATGTCAACGGACTCGGGATCCGCGGCGCCCTGGCCGTCCTTGCACACCCAGATGCCGTTGATCGCGACGTCGAGCTGGTGCGGTTCGAACGCCGCGGTCGTCGTACCGGCCGCCGCAAGAACCCTGCCCCAGTTGGGATCATTGCCGAACACAGCGCACTTAAACAGGTTGCTGCGCGCGACCGACCGGGAAACCTCCAGCGCATCGGCTTCGCTGGCCGCGTGCGTGGTGGTGATGTAGAGATCGTGCGAGGCGCCCTCCGCGTCCTGCATCAACTGCAGCGCGATGTCGACGCACACGCTGCTCAGTGCATCGGTGAACTCTGCGAGATCTGGGCTGATCTGCGCGGCGCCGCTGGCCAGCAGTGCGACCGTGTCGTTGGTGGACTGACAGCCATCGGAGTCGAGCCGGTTGAAGGAGGTCGCGCAGGCGACCCGCAGCGCCTCGTCGAGCTGCGCCGGCGCGAGGTCGACGTCGGTGGTGATGACGATGAGCATCGTGGCGAGCGCCGGCGCGAGCATGCCCGCGCCCTTGGCCATCGCGCCGATCGACCAGCCGGGGCCGTCGTAGGTCGCCTGCTTGCTGACCGTGTCGGTGGTCATGATCGCGGTGGCGGCGGCGTCAGCACCGTCGGTGCTCAGTGCGGCCACGACATTAGGTACGGCGGCAAGCATCTTGTCGGCGCTGAACAACGGGCCGATGAGCCCGGTCGAGCAGACCAGTACGTCGCCGGACGAGATGCTCAGCTCGGTCGCGAGCGCCTCGGCAGTCGCGTGCGTGAGCTGAAAGCCTGGCGCGCCCGTGTAGCAGTTCGCCCCGCCGGAATTAAGGATGATCGCGGCCACTTCGCCGTCTTTGATGACCTCTTCGCTCCACAGGACCGGATTGGCCTTGCACCGATTGGAGGTGAACACGCACGCCGCCGCGTGGCTCGGACCGTCATTGACGACGAGCGCCAGGTCGGACTTGCCGCTGTCCTTGAAGCCGGCGGTGACGCCGGAAGCCCGGAATCCCTTTGGTTTGGTGACGCTCACGGGGCAACTCCTGCGGTCGGTAGGCCAATGTGCTCGTCGAGGCCGAGGGCGAGATTCATGCTCTGGATGGCGCCACCTGCGGTGCCTTTAGTTAAGTTGTCGACCGCTCCAACTGCGACCAGCCGGCCGGCGTCGGCATCGGCGGTCACCTGGATGGCGACGTTGTTGGAGCCGAGCACGCTTGCCGTGGTCGGCCACTGGCCCTCGGGCAGTACGTGCACGAAATCCTCTGCGGCATAAGCCTTTTCATAGACGGCCCGCACGTCCTGCGCGCTCACTCCGTCATGCAGCGGCGCCGAGCAGGTAGCGAGGATGCCCCGCGACATCGGCACGAGCAACGGCGTAAACGACACCGTCACGGGGTCCGTGGTGAGCGCGCCGAGGTTTTGGATGATCTCCGGGGTGTGTCGATGCGTGCCGCCGACGCCGTACGCCGACACCGACCCCATGACTTCGCTGCCGAGCAGATTGGCCTTGAGGGATTTGCCGGCGCCCGACGTACCCGAGGCCGCGACGACGACGACGTCCGGTGTGACGATGCCGGCCTGGACGGCCGGCGCGAGCGTGAGCGTGGAGATTGTCGGATAGCAGCCGGGGACCGCGATCCGCTTCGCCGTACGCAATGTCGCGCGATTGTCCCCGAGCTCGGGCAGGCCGTAGGGCCAGGAACCGGCGTAATTGCCGCCGTACCAGCGATCCCACGCCTCGCTGTCGGTGAGCCGGAAGTCGGCGCCGCAGTCGATGACGAGTACGTCGTCGGGCAGCTGCGCCGCCACCGCGCCGGACGCGCCATGCGGCAGCGCGAGGAAGACGACGTCGTGACCGGCAAGATTGTCGGCGGTCGTCTCCAACAGCTCGCGATCGGCAAGCGGGAACAGGTGTGGCTGGTGTGCGCCGAGCTTGGAGCCGGCGTTTTGGCCGGCCGTCAGGGCGCCAATCTGCACGTCCGGATGCGTCAGGAGTAGCCGGAGCAGCTCGCCGCCGGCGTAGCCGCTAGCACCGGCTACTGCAACCTTGTAAGTCATATGAATGATTATGCACTACTACGCAACTTTATTCATAATCGGGCTGCCTTTCAACTCCTTGTAGACATGTGCTCGGCGAACGAGACTCTGAGGTCAGCGGAGTACGGCGCCGAGCCGATCGGTGGCCGCGGTGATGACAGCCGCACGCAGGTCGGTCGTCTCTTCGCTGTCCAGGGTGCGGTCGACGGCCCGAAACGTCAGCGCGTAGGCGAGGCTCTTCTTGCCCTCTCCCACCTGGTCACCGGTGAAGACGTCGAACAGCCGCACCGACTCGAGCAGCGGGCCGGCGGCATTCTCGATGACGGCCTGCACGTCGGCGGCCGGCAGCGCGGCATCGACGACCAGCGCGATGTCCTGGGTGGCCGGCGGAAACGTCGAGACCTGCGGCGCCGTATGCCCTTCGAACCGACGAGCTATCAGCGCGCCCAGGTCGATCTCGGCCGCGCAGGTACGACGCGGCAGGTCGAGCGCCTCGCAGACGGCCGGGTGGATCTCTCCGGCGTACCCGATGAGCGTGCCGTCGGTCAGCGACACCGACGCACAGCGCCCCGGATGCCAGGGCGCGACATCTGCCTGCGCGAGCACGATCTGTGCGCCGAGAGCGTCGGCGGCGGTTTGTACGGCGCCGACCGCGTCCTGCCAGCCCACGTCCCGCGACGGCTGCGACCAGGTCGCGCGCTGGGACTTGCCGGCGATTGCGACGGCAAGGTGTGCGCGTTCGATCGGCATAGAGGCCGCGAGATCGGCGAACTGCTGCTCTGTCGGTACGACGGCCACATCCAGCGGCGGCGCGGGTGGGCGCGGCGCACCGTCCGGTTCGCGGAAGACGGTCCCCGTCTCGTAGAGCGCGACGTCCTCGAATCCGCGTCCATGGTTGCGGACGAGCGCCGCGAACAGGCCCGGCAGCAGCGTCGACCGCAGGGCGGTCTGGTCGGCGGCGATCGGGTTAGCCATCTGCACCAGGCGGCGGCGTACGTCGTCTGCCGGGATGCGCAGCGCATCGAGCGCGGCCTCGTCGTGGAAGCTCATCGACGGTGTCTCCACGAAGCCGCTGTAGGCGACGGCCCGCGACACCTGCCGCCGGGCGCGCTGCTCGGCGGTGAGACCGGTGCCCGGTTTCGCCGCGGGCAAGATGACCGGGACGTTGTCGTAGCCGTCGATCCGCGCGACTTCCTCGGCGAAGTCGGGCATCTCGAGCAGATCCGGTCGCCAGGTCGGCGGCGTGACTCTCAGCAGTTCCCCGGCTTGCTCGACGGTGCAGCCGACCAAGCTGAGCGTGCGGGTCACGGTCTGCAGGTCGTAGTCGACGCCGACGAGCTTGTTGATCCGGGCGGGGTCGATCTGTTGCGGCGCAGGCAATCCCGGCTGACCGGCGAGGGTGATGTGCTGCTCGGGTTGCGCACCGCCGTACTTGCTCAGCAGGTCGCTGGCCAGCGCGATCGCGACCGGACCGGTGACCGGGTCGACGCCACGTTCGAACCGGCGGCCGGCCTCGCTGAGCAAGTGATGGCGGCGTACGGACCGGCTGATGGTGACCGGGTCGAAGTATGCCGCCTCCAACAGGATGTCGGTCGTGCCGGCGTTGATCTCGCCGGCCTCGGCGCCCATCACCCCGGCGATGCCGTGCAGATGTTCGCCATCGGTGATAAGCAGGTCTTCGCCGGCGAGCAGCTCTCGTTTCACGTCGTCGATAGTGACGATCGACTCGCCCTCGGCGGCCCGGCGTACGACGATCTGCCCGGCGAGCCGATCCAGGTCGTAGGCGTGCATTGGCTGACCGATCAGCAGCATCACGTAGTTGGTGACGTCGACGGCCAGCGAGATCGGCCGCATGCCGCTGGCCAGCAGCCGGGTGCGCATCCACATCGGCGACGGCGCCGACGGGTCGAACCCGCGCAGCACGCGGGCGGCGAACGACCCGCACGCGTCGTCCTCGATGGTGACGGGGAACCCTTGCCCGGCAGGCGGTGCCGGTACGTCGGCCGGATCGGTGAACGGCGCGTCGAGCTTCGCCGCCAACTCGCGGGCGAGGCCACGGACCGACAGCTGGTAGCCGCGATCTGGGGTCGGCTCGGTGACGAAAATGACGTCGTGCAGCCCGAGGTAATCGACCGCGTTGGCGCCGATCGGCGCGTCCGCAGGGAGCACGAGAATGCCGTCGTGGTCGTCGCCGATGCCGAGCTCGCGCGAGGAGCAGATCATCCCGTCGGAGGTCTTGCCGTAGGTCTTGCGCGCCGCGATCCGGAAGTCACCCGGCAGTACGGCGCCCGGAAGCGCGACCACGACCCGGTCGCCCACGGAGAAGTTTTGCGCGCCGCAGACGATGTCGCGGATCTCAGGCTCGTCGGCGGTCGCCGTACCCTCGGCGCGGACCCGCAGATGACAGAAACGGATCGGCTTCTTGAACTCCGTGAGTTCCTCAATGTCGACGACCTCACCGACAGACAGCCCATCGACGTCGTCGGGGCCGGCGGTGATGATCTGATCGACCTCGATGCCGGCGGAGACAAACAGGTCGGCGACCTGCTCACCGGACTTGCCGGCCAGCGCCGGGACGAGCTCGGTGAGCCAGGACAGTTGCGCCCGCATCAGGACTCCATTCCAAAGTGGCGGGTGAACCGCACGTCGCCTTCGACGAACTCGCGAAGGTCCGAGATGCCGTTACGGAACATGATGGTGCGGTCGATGCCCATGCCGAAGGCGAAACCCGAGTAGACATCGGGATCGATACCGGCTGAGCGCAGCACGTTGGGGTGGACCATGCCGCAGCCGCCCCACTCGATCCACTTGGGACCGCCCTTGGCCTGCGGGAACCACAGGTCGACCTCGGCGCTGGGCTCGGTGAACGGGAAGAAGTGCGGACGCAGCCGGGTCTTGGCCTCGTCACCGAACATCGCCTTCGCGAACCGGTCGAGCGTGCCACGCAGATGCGCCATACTGATGCCTTTGTCCACGGCAAGACCCTCGACCTGCGAGAAGACCGGCAAGTGCGTGGCATCCATCGGATCATCGCGGTAAACCCGGCCCGGTACGACGACGTACACCGGCAGCTCGCGCTCGAGCAGCGTGCGAACTTGCGTGGGTGAGGTGTGAGTGCGTAGCACGACGCCGGCCGACTCGGGCTTGAGGAACAGCGTGTCATGCAGGCCGCGAGCGGGGTGATCACGCGGGATGTTGAGCGCGTCGAAGTTGTACCACTCCGGTTCGGCTTCCGGTCCGTCCGCGACCTCGTATCCCATTGCCACGAAGACGTCCGCGATCCGCTCGGCGGTGGTGGTGATCGGGTGCCGGGCGCCGACCGGCCGGCCAGAGACTGGCAGCGTGACGTCGACGGTCTCCTCACGCAAGACCTGCGCGTCGCGTTCGGCGTGCAGCGTCGTACGCCGCTCGTCAAAGGCTTGCTGGACACTCATCCGGGCCTGGTTGACGCGCTTGCCGGCGTCGGACTTGGCCTGCGGAGGGAGGGCGCCGATTTCTCGACGGGCCAGCGCGATCGGTGCCTGGTCACCCAAGTGCACAGGTTTAGCGGCAGCCAGCTCGTCGAGCGTGCGCGCTCCCTTGAAAGCGTCCAGCGCCTCGGTGACGGCTTGGCCCAGCGCCTCTGGCGAGAGCGCGGCCACCTGCTTCGGATCGTAGGGGTCGTTCGGTGCCGACATGGGGTCCGTTTCTACAAAGTGATTTCGAGGTGCAGTCCGGTCAAGCGATGTGCCCGGAATTCCTCTGAAGTTTATTGCCGACCCGCAGCCACCCGACGGGTGGCCTGGTTTCGCAGCACTCCGGCGACTGGTCGGAGGCCCGCAACATCAGCAGCTGGGCAGGCCGATCAGCTCACGGCCCGAGCCTGGTTCAGCATCCCAGGCGGCATTGGGCGACGCAGTTGCCAGGTGATCGCGATCGGTCGCTCGCCGCGTGATTCAACGAAATCGACGTCGCCAAGCAGCGTGTACGGCGCGCTCGCGCCAAACTCCCACAGCTTTTGTGGGCGTACCAACAACACGACCCTCGTACCGTTGGTGCGCTGTGTGAGGTAACGCTGACCGGTGGGCGAGGCGATCGACGTGCCCGACTGCGACTCCCAATGAAATAGCGAGGCGTTGATGGCGTAGTCGCGATACATCGTCGTCGATGAGAAGTGGTCTGGCGACTTCACCAGCGTCACCAGCAAGGCGTCGGTATCCAATGGCCGCGAATAGAACACGCCCTCGCGAAGATTTGACGGCACCCGCTTGATGGTCGCGTAGTCCAGCGCGGCCGCGATCTCCTCACGCGTGTAGCGCGCGTGTGAACGCAGTGGAGTGTCCGCCAACTGCTCCCCCAAAGGCTTCGCAAGATGCTGGACACGATCACGAGCCCAATCGAGGACCTGTCGGGCTTCGGCCCTGAACGCGCGCTCCTCCGTCAGCACCGCCAGTCCGTCGGCAACGCTGGCAAATCCGCCACCGTTTGGCCAGAGGGAGAAAAACAGCATTGCCGCCCACCGTCGCTGCGACCCATCGAGTTGCCGGAACCCGACCGCATCGTCGGCAAGTAGCAGCGAGTAGGTCCGGTGACGATCAACGTCATCAACATGCGCGAGTGCTTTGAGTCGTTTGAGCAGGTGATCTTGGTACTCGCCGCCCGGCAGAGTGTCGAGGCCCGCTTCTATCCGAAGTTGGGTGAACGAGCCCTTGGCGAGGAGATCTGACAGCTCCACCTCGGATTCGGCCAAGAATCCTTGGAGGTCGGTATCTCCCATGGCCCGCAGTTCGGCAACGAAGTGTCGCCAGCGAGTTGCGATCTGCGACTTGATGTTTTCCAGGACTTGCACCTGGGTTAGGTCGTCCAACACGATCTGGCATCCCGACGGCAGGTAGGGGAACCCTCGCTCGACCTGACTCTTGAGCGCCTTGCGAGAGCCTCCGACGATGGCGCCGAACCGCTGCGCCAGGTTGAACTCCTTGTTGTGGTGGCCGACGAAATCAAGGACTGTCAGAACTGGCTTGTCCGCGGTACGACGTAATCCGCGGCCGAGCTGCTGGAGAAAGATCGTCACGCTTTCGGTGGGGCGAAGAAACAACAGCGTGTCGACGTCAGGGAGGTCGACACCCTCATTAAACAAGTCCGCTGTGAACAGCACCACCACCTCGCGTTTGGCCAGTCGAGACCGCGCCGCCTGCCGCTGGTCCATCGGAGTGTCTCCGTGGACGGCAAGTGCAGGCAGGCCCGCCCGATTGAAAATGTCAGCCATGTATTTAGCGTGTTTGACGTCAACACAAAATCCGAGGGCCCGCATCCGCTCCGGACGAGCTATCTTGTTTCGCAACTCTTTGAGAATGATCCTGACACGTGCATCGTTGCCGGTGTAGACCCCGGACATCTCCCCCACGTCGTAACCACCACGGCGAAATCCGACTGCGGTCAGGTCGGTCGCGTCGGCGATCCCGAAATAGTGGAACGGACTGAGCAAGTCCGAGCTAAGCGCGTCCCAGAGTCGGAGCTCGTAAGCGGTCCGATTGTCAAAAAAAGTCCGGACGTCTACTCCGTCGCCCCGTTCGGGGGTGGCAGTCAATCCGAGAAGCTCGCGGGGCTCAAAGTGGTCAAGAATGCGCTGAAAGCTCGATGCTTCGGCGTGGTGAAACTCGTCTACGACAATCACATCGAACCCTCGAGGATCGATTCCAGCGAGGGTGTCGGCGCCGAGGGATTGCACCGATGCGAAGACATGCTGCCAGCGCGTTGGCCGAAACCCCGCAACAAACAGTTCACCAAATCCGCCATCGGAAAGCACTTCTCGGTAGGTTCTTAGCGCCTGGTCAAGGATTTCTTTGCGGTGCGCCACGAACAGCAGACTGGGGCGTCGCCCTGCGAGCACGGCCAGCCTTTTGTAGTCGAGCGCTGCCACGACGGTCTTACCGGTCCCTGTAGCGGCCACGACGAGATTGCGGTGCCGGTCGTATATCTGCCGCTCGACCTCAAGGGACTCGAGGATCCGCTCCTGGTGTGGCCACGGGTGCACCTCGAGACCGGACACGGCCAACGCACCGGTCTGCCGTCCTCGGCCAGCCGCGATATCGAGTGCCTGGTCAAGACGCTCCCCATCGGCGGGGGTGTAGCGCTCGAAGGCGGGGTCGTTCCAATAGGTGTCAAAGGTGGCCGCAAACTTCCGTAGCAGCTCGGGCGAGGCCGATGACGTCAAGCGCACGTTCCACTCAACCCCGTCGAGGAGCGCCGTACGTGAGAGGTTGGATGATCCGACGTACGCCGTATCAAATCCGGTGTTGCGTACGAAGCGCCAGGCCTTCGCGTGGAGACGGGTGCGCTGCGTCTCGTAGGTGATTCGTACTTCGGCGCCGAACTCCTCGATGAGGCGGTCCAACGCAAGACGTTCGGTCGACCCGAGATACGTAGTGGTGATAACCCGGAACTCGACGCCGCGCTCCTGGAGGATTCGCAATGGCTTCTCAAGAGTGCGTAAGCCGTACCACTTGATGAAGGCGCAAAGTAGCTCCACCCGGTCAGCCGAACCAAGCTCGGCAGAGATTTCGCTGCCCATCGTCGGCTCACCTTGCGCGTTTGTCAGCAACGCCGACTGAGACAACGGGGTCTGCGGAGCGTTGAGGTAAAGGGCCGGGCGTCCAGGTGTCACCCGCCGCAACAGCGACTCAAGCCGGCGCGGCTCCCCGTCGACTAAATCTTCTTCCGACCCAAGCAGCGCTATGACCTCGTTTGCCAGCTCCCCGCGCCGCTCCACACCAACTGCGTCGAATGCCTCCCGGGCCACTGAGCGGATATGCTGAGACAACAGTTCGGCAAGCTCCGGCGGCTCGATCTTGGAATCGCTCGCTACAAGTCCCGACTGCTCGACCCGCCGCAGCAGGGCGCGCGTGACAAGCGCGTCGTAGAAGCCCTCAGGCGCGATTTCGTCTGGCACGTGCCCAGGATGTCAGCTGCCTACGACACAGTCGCGCCTAACGCGCTCGAACAGCACACTCGTGGCCATTTCGTTCCCAGATGCACCGTCAGCAGACGGGTGGCCTGGTCTCGGCGTACCGGGTGGCCGTTTCGAAGAGCCGGGCGATCTGCAAAAGCTTCTTCTCGGCGCGGTATTGCGTCACTATCTGCAGGCCGATCGGCAGCCCGTCGTCGGTAAACCCGGCCGGCATGCTGATCGCCGGTGCACCGGTCGCCGAGATGTCACTGCAGGAACGCATCCACTCGAGGTACGTCGCCAGCGGCTGGCCGTTGATCTGCGTCGGGTACTCCATCGCGGTGTCGAACGGCGAGACTTGGGTGGTCGGCAGCAGCAGCGCGTCGTACTCGGTGAAGAATTCGCGGGTCCGCTGGTAGAGCTCCGCGGTCAGCGCCATGGCGCGGGCCAGGTCGGCGCCGCTGAGCTCCCGGCCGCGTTCGACGTTCCAGACGATCGAGTCCTTGAGCCCGCCGGGGTGCGCATCCAAGAGCGGTCCGAAGTTTGCGGCGAACTGCCATCCGCGGCGGATCAGGAATGCCTCGTTGGCGCCACTCAAGTCGAGCATGGCCGGGTGTACGTCGGCGCCGAGCGATGCGAAGGTCTCACCCGCCTTGTTGATCGCGGCGGCGATCTGGGCTTCAACGGGGGTCAGTCCGCCGAAGTCCGCCGAGATCGCGATCCGCAACGTCCCCGGCTCCATCGGCTCGATCCGGGCAAAGCTCGCGCCCGGCTCGTCGAGGGTGGCGGGAGCGCGCAGGTCGGGCCCGGCCATCGCGGACAACAGCAGCGCAACGTCCTCGACGCTGCGGGCCATCGGGCCTTGGACGGACAGCGAGAAGTGGCCGAAAGCGCCCGGTTCGCTCGGAACCCGGCCGGTCGTCGGGCGGAGCCCCACGACATTGCAAAACGCGGCGGGGTTGCGCAACGAGCCGCCCATGTCGCTGCCGTCGGCCAGTGCGGTCATCCCAGTCGCGAGGGACGCGGCCGCGCCACCGCTGCTGCCGCCGACCGTCTTGGTCAGCCCGTACGGGTTGTACGTCGTACCGAAGACCGGGTTGAACGTGTGCGAACCTGCCGCGAACTCCGGCACGTTGGTCTTGCCCATCGAGATCGCGCCGGCGGTGTGCAGCCGTTCGATCAGCAGCTCGTCGGTGTCGGGCACGTTGTCGGCCAGCAGCGGCGAACCGCTCGTCGTACGGATGCCTGCCGTGGCGTGGGTGTCCTTGTGCAGCATCGGCATGCCATGCAGGACCGGCAACGAATCGCCTTGCGTACGGCGTACGTCGGCGGCGTCTGCAGCGGCCAGCGCCGAGTCGGCGGCGAGCGTGACAACGGCGTTGATCTGTGGATTAACCCGGTCGATCTGGTCGAGAAAGGCCTGCGTCACCTCGCGCGAGCTGAGCTCGCCGGTGCTCATCGCGGCGGCGAGTTCGGTGGCGGGCAGGAAGCAGATATCGGTCATGGCGTTTCTCATCCTTCGGCTCGGGTACGGACCGTACGCTCGTCTCAGCATGACGCACAGCCTGGAGTTTGTGACTGGCCGGCGTCGGATGGTGCCGGATTTTGTGACGGACGGGCGCGAACTTTGTGACGGACGGGCGCGAACTTTGTGACGGACGGGCGGGAACTTTGTGACGGATGGCGGTTAGGGACGGTGGGCACGGGCCGAGGCGAACAGGCAGATCGCGGCCGCAGTCGAAAGGTTGAGGCTCTCGGCCAGACCGCGGATCGGGATCCGCACCCGTACGTCGGCGAGCGCGGCAAGCTCGTCAGGCAGTCCGTGCGCCTCGTTGCCGAACAGCCACGCCGTCGGCTTAGCCAGTATGCCGGTATCGATGATCTCATCGAGGTCCGCCGCTGCCTCGCCTTCGGTGGCGATCACCACCAGCCCGGCCTCCTGAAGTCGGCGTACCAGATCGGCCGGGTCGTCGGCGCGCGCGATCGGGACGTGGAAGATGCTGCCCACACTGGCCCGGACGGTCTTGCTGTTGTAAACATCGACCGACTCGCCCGCGACAAACACCGCGTCGGCGCCGGCCGCGTCGGCGCACCGGATGATGGTGCCGGCGTTGCCAGGATCGCGTACATCGACCGGGACCGCTACCAGCGGGACCTTCGGCAACGCATCGAGTACGTCGTCGACGGGTTTGTCCAGGATGGCGCACTGCGCGACAATCCCCTGCGGCGTCACCGCCTCAGACAGGCCGGCGAGGGCCTTGTCGGTGACCGCTACGACGCGAATATCGCGGTCGGTGGCGTCGTTGACGAGGTCGGCGTACGCCTCGAATGCGTGCGGCGCTGCGAAGATCTGGCGCACGACGACCCGGATTTCGCGCGGGTGCTTAGTGCGGTGCCATCGGACCGCCTCGCGCACGGCCTGCGGGCCGTCTGCGAGGAACTCTCCCGCCTCGGTACGGCGTGCCCGGCGTAATAGCTTGCGAGATGCGACAACCCGGGCACTTCGCTCGGTGGCGAGAGTGTGCCCGGGTTGTGTCATCGGTTCAGATTAGGCCATCGGCGTGAATCAGCCAGACGGACCCGAAGCGCGCTACGCGGCCTCGTTGATCGACGCGATGGCTTCCTTCGAAACCGCGACGAGCGCGGCGAAGGCGACCTCGTCGGTGGCAGCCAGATCGGCGAGGATCTTGCGGTCGACCTCGACACCAGCGGCCTTGAGGCCCTGGATGAAGCGGTTGTAGGTCATGCCGTTGGCGCGGGCGCCGGCGTTGATCCGCTGGATCCACAGCTGACGGAAGTCACCCTTGCGCGCCTTGCGGTCGCGGTAGGAGTACGTCGCGGAATGGAGCAGCTGCTCCTTAGCCTTGCGGTACAGGCGTGAACGCTGTCCGCGGTAGCCACTTGCGTCCTCAAGGACGGAGCGGCGCTTCTTGTGAGCGTTGACGGCTCTCTTTACACGTGCCATGAGTGCACCTTTTCTTTACTGAGTCTGAGATTTCGAGGGAGAGCTAGCGGCCGAGCAGCTTTTTCATCCGCTTGGTGTCGGCGGGGCTGAGTACCTCGATACCGTCAAGACGACGGGTGCGAGTGGACGACTTGTATTCAAACTTGTGCTGCCGGTTGGCGCGCTCGCGCACGAGCTTGCCCGAACCGGTGACGCGCACGCGCTTCGCGGTGCCCTTGTGGGTCTTCTGCTTTGGCATCTTGATCAGATTCCTTATGTCAACGCGGGAGTCCCGCATGTACCGACCAGAGGTTGCACTGATCGGCGTACGCCGCCACGACGTTCGTGGAGCGTTGGTATGTAGTTGTCGCTGGTTTCGCTACTCGGCGTCGGCCTGCGTGCCAGCGGTCTGCTTGTTGGGTCTGGTGGCGTTAGACCGATGCGGCGCAACCACCATCACCATGTTGCGGCCATCCTGCTTGGGCGCGGACTCGACGAACCCGAGCTCTTCGATGTCGCCGGCGAGACGCTGCAGTAACCGGAACCCGAGTTCGGGGCGGGACTGTTCGCGGCCGCGGAACATGATGGTCACCTTCACCTTGTCGCCTGCCTTCAAGAAGCGGACAACGTGGCCTTTTTTAGTTTCGTAGTCGTGCGGATCGATCTTCGGCCGAAGCTTCATTTCCTTGATGACCGTGAGTGTCTGATTGCGACGGGCCTCACGAGCCTTCTGCGCAGCCTCGTACTTGAACTTGCCGAAGTCCATCAACTTGCACACCGGCGGACGCGAGTCAGGTGCGACCTCGACCAGATCGAGATCGGCTTCTTGCGCGAGTCGTAGTGCATCTTCAATCTTGACGATGCCGACCTGTTCCCCCTCAGGTCCGACTAAGCGAACTTCGGGCACACGGATCCGGTCATTGATGCGCGGTTCGACGCTGATGGCGCCTCCTTGATAGCTGGTAATGAATAAAGCGAAGTACGGATGAACTTGTCCGTAGAATTCACCAGCCGAAATGCCTGTCGCCAATCGTGGCGCAGGCGGCGTCTTGGTAGACACCGATGCCATCTGCCGAAGCAGACGCACCGACCTCGGGACCCGATGCGTGACGAAAACTCGACGAACGATCGGGTGGGAGTGAACTCCACTTGCTGCAGGGGGTGCTACCAGTTAGACACAACGGGAGAGGCACACCTTGCGGTCGCAGTACCTAATAGTACCAGGTGCACCGGTTGGCCGACCAGATCAGTTATTCGGGCCCAGCTGAGGACCCGATCACACGACCCGGTCTCCCGGCACCTTCTTACCAGGCCGCCCGCTACCGAGTCAGCCGAGCGGCGGACGGTACTCGTGCCAGGTCGTCGCGTCCTGGTAGGCCTGTCCAATGCGCAACACCGTCGCGTCCTCGAACGGCCGGCCGACGACCTGCATTCCGACCGGCAGTCCAGTCCGCGAAAATCCGGTCGGCACGGCCAACGCGGGATTGCCGAGGGCATTGAACACCACGCGTGCCTGCCGGGAGAAGGTCCGGTTGATCTCGCCGGGGTCGTCGATCGGCGCGGCAGGATCCATGCTCGATGCGCAGATCAGCGCGTCGTACCCGCGCATCGTCTCGGCGAACTCTCGCACCATGACCGCGCGGGTGCGCAGCGCACCGACGTAATCGGCTCCGCTGACGAACGCGCCCGGCAGGATTCGCTGCCGGGTCAAGTCTGCGTAGTCGTCCGGCCGCTCGGCCATCCAGCGTTCGTGAACGGCGTACGCCTCGGTAAGCAGCACGATGTTGACGACCGCGCCGTAGTCGGACAATGACCGCATCGATACGTCTTGCACGTCGGCGCCTTGGGCGCGCAGCGTCTCGACCGCCGCGTCGAGACCGGCGACGACGTCCGGATCGGTGTCGGGGATGTCGACCTCGTGAAACTGCCGCACATACCCGATCCGCAGTCCACTGACGCCTGCGTCAAGGCCGGTGGTGAAGTCGCGGGGTGGTACGTCGGCGCTGGCCGGGTCGGCCGCGTCGTACCCGGCGATCGCGGTCATCACCAGCGCAGCGTCGCGCGGCGAGCGAGCCAACGGACCGACGTGGTCGAGGCTGTAGGCCAGCGGTACGACGCCGGCGCGGCTGACCAGCCCGTACGTCGGTTTCAGCCCGACGACGCCGCACAGTGTCGACGGGTTGCGGATCGAACCTCCGGTGTCGGTGCCGATTGCGAACGGCACGAAGCCGGCGGCGACCGCCGCCCCGGCGCCAGTGGAGGATCCGCCCGGGTGATGGTCGCGGTTCCACGGGTTGCGCGCCGGCGGCCACGGCAGGTCGAACGACGGTCCGCCCAACGCGAACTCCCAGGTCGCCAGCTTCCCGAGACAGATCGCGCCGGCTTCGCGCAGCCGCGCGGTCACGGTCGCATCGCGGGTGGCGACGTTGCCTGCGAGGATTTTCGAATGCGCCGTCGTAGGCACTCCGGCGTAGTCGACGATGTCCTTGAGCGCGTACGGAACGCCGTGTAGCGGCCCGCGCCATCGTCCGGCGCGAAGTTCGGCTTCCATCGCACGAGCCTGCGCCATGGCATCCTCGCGCATCAGCCGGATGAAGGAGTTGAGTTGCGGGTCGAGCGACTCGATCCGGGCGAGCAGCGCTTCGGTGTACTGCACCGGAGACAACGTGCCGCCCTTGAGCATCGGACCGGCGTCGGCGACGGACAGGTAGGCGAGGTCAGTCATTGCCCTGCTCCGAACCCGAACGCGTGGGCTGGCTCGGCGTCGTACCCCTCGACTCGAGGCAGCCGCGCCGACAGGGCGCGCGCGACCGAGTACGCCGCGATCACCTCATCGAGGCGCGTGTTTGCAAGTTTCTCAAGTCCAAGGTCGCGCGCCCGGGCGCGAGCGTCGGCGGCGCCAAGCGGTTTGTCGGTCGTCGTACCGGGTTGGAATCCTGGAAACTGGGTCGCCGGCGGACGGTCGGAATCAGGTGCGTTGGCCATGACCCGACCATAGACGCCGGCATTATCGACTCGCGCAGATCAGTCCGCGAGCAGTACGTCGATCGGCAAGGTCGCGGTCACCGGACCGTCGATGTCGATGATCGCTACGGCGTACCCGTCGTCGTTCGCCATCGCGGTGAGCACCGAGCCGATATGCGGCAGGGGGCGCGCATCGGATTTCCAGGCGACGAGTCGCTCGATACAGGTGAAGATCGGAATCGCGGTGAGGCCGTCTTCACGGCGTAACGCGATCATGCCAACCTGGTCGCCTTCGGGAGACACTGCCGGCACGTAGACGCGCGCCTGACGGAAGGTCTCAACGACCTTGCGGCGGCAGTCCTGCTGGGACGCCGAGTCGGTGGCCTCGTCGTTCGCGGCGTGCGCCCAGGCGAGCAGCGCCGCCTCGAGCTGCGGGTCGGGCAGCCCATCGTCGGCTTGCTGACCAAGACTCTGCGGTAGCGGAGCCGGGGGCGCTGGATCTGGGGATAACGGCTGCTGCGGCGGCAATGATGGTTCAGTCACCGAACGAGGCTACCGATCCTGCCCGGTTTCGCCCTGCGCGGGTCCGACCGCGGCCGCGTGCAGCCGGCGTAGCTTCTTGATCGCCTCGACCGATCGCTGTCCATCGGCGACCTGCAGGCCGAGCATCGAAATCTGATCGTCATCCTGAAGATCGAGCAGCCCCCACGCCGATCCATCGGAAACGCCGACATCGCGAATGACTCCCCACGGCAGCGTGCTGGTCGTGAAGACGTTGCGCACTCGGATTCGTTCGGAGTTGGCCCAAACCCTGGGGCGGGTGAACAACAACGCACCGGCGGCCAGGACGAGCCCGATCCCAGCAATACCGACCTGGTCAGAGGTCGTGAACGTCGTACCGAGCTCGGAACGCTTGAGGAAGATGCCCACGGCGACGAACGCGACAATGCAGATCGTCGCAACGATAATTGCGATCCGCGTCAGTTGACGTGGCCGGGCGATCAGTTCCATCTGCTCGTCGCTGAAGGTCGGGTCGAGATCGGTCATATCCACATTCTTCTTCACACCTCCAGTGTGCTGCATAAGGGGCACACGCGCAGCACACGGGTACGCCGAGCTCCTCCCGTCAGGGACTTTCGTGACGGATCGCCGGACTTTCGTGACGGATCGCCGGACTTTCGTGACGGATCGCCGGACTTTCGTGACGGATCGCGGGACATACGTGACGGATCGCGGGCGGTAGGTTGAGCGGATGTCTCCCCCGGACCACACGCTGACCGATCTCGCGCGGCGGATCATCGACTCGGCGGCGCCGGGTACGACGTACGTCGTGAGCATCGACGGACCGTCGGGGTCGGGCAAGACGTCCTTCGCGGAGGCGCTACGCGCGCAGATCGAGCCGGCCCGCACGGTCGGCGTGGTGCACGTGGACGAGTTCGTGCCCGGCTGGGAGCGGCTCGCGGACGTCGTACCGGTGTTGCGCGATGACATCCTCGGGCCGCTGAAACGCGGCGACCCTCCCCGGGCCCGGCTATGGGACTGGGACGCCGATCAGCCAGGCGACTGGGCGCCATTCGACTGGGCGCGGGCGCCGCGCTGCGACGTACTGCTCGTCGAGGGCTGCGCGAGCGGATCCCGGCCACTCGCGCCGTACACCGACCTGCTGCTGTGGGTGGACGCCCCCGAAGCGGTGCGTTACGAGCGGGCGATGAGCCGCGACGGCGCCGGGTATGCGCCCTGGTGGGACATCTGGTCACGCCAGGAGCGTGCGCTCTACGCCCAAGAAGGCACGGCCGGTCGCGCCGACGTACGACTGGAGGCTACGGCCGACGGGTGGTCGGTGGCCCAGTAACGATCCGCGCGCCATGTCCCGTTGGGGTACCAAACGCTCGGACCGGCGGCTAGGCGGGCTGGAACGAGGCGCCGAGGCGCTCCAGCTTAGGAAGGAAGTCCTCATAGCCGCGATAGATCAGGTCGAGTCCGTGCACGGTCGAGGTGCCTTCGGCCGCGAGCGCCGCAATCAGGTAGGAGAATCCGCCCCGCAAGTCAGGCACCTCCAACTCGGCGGCATTGAGTTTAGTCGGCCCGGCGATCGCCGCCGAGTGCAGGAAGTTGCGCTGACCGAAACGGCAGGTCGAGCCGCCGAGGCATTCGCGGTAGAGCTGGATCTGCGCGCCCATCTTGTTGAGCGCGTGGGTGAAGCCGAGCCGGTTTTCATAGACCCGCTCGTGCACGATCGACAGTCCGGTGGCCTGGGTGAGCGCGACCACGAGTGGTTGCTGCCAATCGGTCTGGAAACCCGGCGCCACGTCGGTTTCCAGCGCCATCGCGGTCAGATCGCCGCCCGGGTGCCAGAATCGGATCGACTTCGGTGAGCCGTCTCCCCCATCGTTGATATTGAATTTGCCGCCGACGCGACGGAAAACATCGAGGAAGGTCAATAGCGGGCCTTGTTCGGCGCCAAGGACGGTGATGTCGCCCTTCGTGGCCAGCGCGGCGCACGCCCAAGAGGCGGCCTCAAGCCGGTCGGTCAGCGCCCAGTGGTCGTAGCCTTGCAGCTCGTCGACGCCTTCGATCCGGATCGTGCGGTTGCTTTGCACAGTGATGAGCGCGCCCATCTTCTGCAGTACGGCGATCAGATCGGAAATCTCCGGCTCCGTCGCGGCATTTCGAAGTTCGGTCTTGCCCTCGGCGAGTACGGCGGCCAGCAGCACCTGCTCAGTCGCGCCGACACTCGGAAACGGCAGCTCGATCTTCGTGCCGTGCAGTCGTTGCGGCGCCGACAAGTAGAGCCCCTCGGGCTTCTTGACGACCTCGGCGCCCATCTCGCGCAGGGCATCGAGGTGGAAGTCGATAGGCCGGTCCCCGATCTTGCAGCCGCCCAGATCCGGGATGAACGCGTGGCCGAGCCGGTGCAGCAGGGGCCCGCACATCAGGATCGGGATCCGGCTCGATCCCGCGTGCACGTTGATCTGGTCGGCTTCGGCGCGGTCGACCTCGGACGGGTCGAGGGTAAGGATGCCCGGTTCGCGTTTGACGCGGACGCCGTGCAGGTCAAGCAGATCGGTGACGATATCAACGTCGGCGACGTTGGGCACATTGCGCAGCACGCTCGGAGAGCTGCCGAGTATCGCGGCCACCATTGCCTTGGGGACGAGGTTCTTGGCACCACGCACGGTGACATGACCCTGCAAGGGTGTGCCTCCCGTGATGTGCAGCGAGGACGACGACGTTGTCACGGGTTCACTCTCCTTCAGCCGTATCCAGGGATGCGGTGGGGGGCGGATCGTACGGGGGGGGTCACGCTGAAGTCTTTTGTGGCGTCCTCGGGTCGCGGAGCGTTAGATACGGCAGGCGACGATGTCGGTGACCAAGATGGCCCGAGCACCCAGGTCCCAGAGCTTGTCCATGATCGCGTTGGTCTCGGCGCTAGGCACCATCGAACGGACGGCGTACCACTCGTCTCGATGCAACGGAGACACAGTCGGCGACTGTAGACCGGGGGTCAATGCACACGCGGCTTCGAGTACATCGGCTTTGACATCATAGTCGAGCATTACGTATCGGCGTGCGACCAAGACGTTTTGCAGTCGCCGCGTCAGCTGCACGACCTGCGGTTTCTCGGCTCGGTCGGCGTGTCCAATGAGAAGAGCCTCACTCTCCAACAGCGGCTCGCCGACGATCTCAAGGCCCGCGGTGCGCAACGTCGTACCGGTTTGTACGACGTCCGCGACCGCATCTGCGACGCCCAGCCGGATCGCGGTCTCGACCGCGCCATCGAGCCCGACGACGGTCGCGTCGACGCCGGACCGTTCAAGGATGCCGGCCATCACGCCGGGGTACGCCGTCGCGATGCGTTTACCGGCCAAGTCTTCGAGGGACTGCACGGTGCCGGGCATCGCTGCGAGCCGGAATGTCGAGGCACCGAATCCGAGCGGCAACACCTCGGTCGCGGCGGTGCCCGAGTCGATCAGCAGGTCCTTGCCGGTGACGCCTAGGTCGAGGGTGCCCTCCCCCACGTAGATCGCGATGTCGCGGGGCCTGAGGTAGAAGAACTCGACACCGTTCTCCGGGTCGAGGATGGCCAGTTCTTTGCTGTCGGTGCGTTGCCGGTATCCGGCTTCACGGAAGATCGTGGCGGCAGCTTCGGCCAGTGATCCTTTGTTGGGTACGGCGATGCGCAGCATCGGCGGATTCCTCCCAGCTCGAGGGCGGTTATGTAATTACTCGACGCAGCTTGAGACCCGCGTCGATCTAGAGGTATTTCGATCTAGAGGTATTTGTAGACGTCGTCGAGGCTCAGACCGCGGGCAAGCATCAGGACCTGCACCCGGTAGAGCAGCTGCGAGATCTCCTCGGCGGTGCGGTCGGCGCCCTCATGCTCTGCGGCCATCCACGACTCGGCCGCCTCCTCGACGACCTTCTTGCCGGCGGCATGTACGCCGTCCGCGACCGCGATGACGGTCGCGGACCCTTCGGCATTGGCCTCGACTTTGGCGCCGAGCTCGGCAAAGAGCGTATCGAACGTTTTCAATTAGCTTCCGTTTCGTTCTGCGCGCAACGCGCGCAGGGTGACGGCCACGTCGAGGGCCGCGAGGGCCGCCTCATAGCCTTTGTCTTCGATCGCGCCCGGCGTACCGCTGCGTTCGATCGCTTGTTCCTTGGTGTCGCAGGTAAGTACGCCGTTGCCCACCGGCGTCGCCTCATCCAGCGAAATCCGGGTCAGACCCGCGGTCACCGAGTCACAGACGTATTCGAAATGCGGCGTGCCGCCGCGGATGACGGTGCCCAGCGCAACGACGGCGTCGTGGGTGCGCGCCAGTTGCTGCGCGACCACCGGAAGCTCGATCGCGCCGGCCACGTGCACGACGGTCGGCTGCGCAGCGCCGCAGTCCCGAGCACAGTCGCGAGCGCGCTGCACCAGTGTGTCGACGATGTCGGCGTTCCATCGGGTCGCGACGATACCGAGTGAGACGCCGGACGCGTCGAGCGCCGCCGCGTCGGGGCGGCCCGCTCCGCTCATGCCTTGAACTCCGACGGCAGCCCGTCGAGCACGTGACCCATCCGATCGCGCTTGGTCGCAAGGTAGCGGAAGTTTTCCGCGTTGACGCTCAGCGGCAGCGGCACCCGGCCGGTGATCGTGAGGCCATAGCCTTCGAGCCCGGCCCGCTTGTCGGGGTTGTTTGTCAGCAGCCGCATCGACTTCACGCCGAGGTCGACGAGGATCTGCGCGCCGGTGCCGTAGTCGCGGGCGTCGGCGGGCAGCCCGAGCTCGAGATTGGCATCGACGGTGTCCGAGCCTTGGTCCTGCAGTTGGTAGGCCTGCAGCTTGTGCAGCAACCCAATGCCACGGCCCTCATGCCCGCGGACGTAGAGCACGACGCCGCGGCCCTCGGTCGCGACGGCGGCAAGAGAGGCGTCAAGCTGCGGCCCGCAGTCACAGCGCAGCGAGCCGAACACGTCGCCGGTCAGGCACTCCGAGTGCACTCGCACCAGGACGTCTTCGCCGTTGCCGATGTCGCCGCGCACCAGCGCAACGTGCTCGACGTCGTCGAACTCGGTGTCGTAGCCGACCGCCGAGAAGTCGCCGTACTTGGTGGGGATCCGGGCCGCCGCGATCCGGCTCACGTGCTTTTCGGACCGGCGCCGGAAGGCGATCAGGTCGGCGATCGAGATCATGGTCAGATCGTGTTCGGCGGCGAATACTTCGAGCTCGTCGACGCGCGCCATGTCGCCGACGTCCTTCTGGGAGACGATCTCGCAGATCGCGCCGACCGGCTGCAGACCCGCGAGGCGGGTCAGGTCGACGGCGGCCTCGGTGTGCCCGGCGCGACGGAGCACGCCGCCTTCACGAGCGCGCAGCGGTACGACGTGGCCGGGCCGGGTGAAGTCACCGGCGACGGAGTCGGGGTCGGCGAGCTTGCGGATCGTGGTGGCCCGATCGGTGGCGCTGATCCCGGTCGTGACGTCGGTGCGCGCATCGACGCTGACGGTATACGCCGTGGAGTGCTTGTCCTGGTTGGTGTGGAACATCGGCGGCAGGTCGAGCCGGGTGCATGAGTCCTCGCTCATCGGCACACAGATGTAGCCCGAGGTGTAGCGCACCATGAATCCGACCAGCTCGGGGGTGGCCTTCTCGGCCGCGAAGATCAGGTCGCCCTCATTTTCGCGGTCCTCGTCGTCGACTACGACGATGGCCTTGCCGGCTACTAGGTCAGCGAGAGCTTGCTCGATGGTCCCCATGTGAACGCTCACGCTAGATATTCTCCTGCTCTGTAACCGCATCCAGCGACACGGTGCGCGACTGGATGCCCGCGATCTGTCGCTCGACGTACTTGGCGAGTACGTCGACCTCCAGGTTGACCGGAGCGCCCACTTCGGCGGCGCCGAGCGTGGTCAGTTTCATTGTCGTCGGGATGAGGCTGACCTCGAGCCATTGCTCTGGTGCCGCTATCTCGCTAACGCCGCTGACAGTCAGTGATATTCCATCGATGGTGATGGACCCCTTCTCCACGACGTACGCCGAAAGCTCGGGCGGCAGGCTGACCCGCACGACCTCCCAGACATTGTGCGGGGTGCGGCTCAGGATCTGGCCCACGCCATCGACGTGTCCCTGCACGATGTGCCCGGACAGCCGGGTGGCAGCGGTGACCGCACGCTCGAGATTGACCGCGCTGCCCTCGGTGAGGGCGCCAAGCGAGGAGCGTTGCAGTGTTTCGCCCATTACGTCGGCGGTGAAGAAGTCGAACCCGTAGTCCACGACGGTCAGGCAGACACCGTTGACCGCGATCGATGCGCCGTGCTGAGCGTCCGACGACACGACGGTCCCGACGATCTTCAGCAGCGCCGCATCACCGTCTCGGCTGATGGCCGCGACGGTGCCCACTTCCTCGACGATTCCGGTAAACAAGGTGCCTCCCAGCACTACATCCAACGTTGGGGGTTACCGCTAGGTCCATATCGGATTGGCCGTGATCCGGATGTCGTTGCCGACCCGGCGTACGTCGCGAACGTCGAGCTCGACGGCGTCATCGATACTCGATACACCGTAGCCCCGTAATGCGGGCCACATTCCACTGAGGAGCAGTTTGGGCGCGATGTAGGTGATGATCTCGTCGACCAGTCCGCTGGATACGAAGGTGCCGGCGAGGGTTGGACCGCCCTCGACAACGGCGTGTACGACGCCGCGCTCGAACAACGTCTGCAGGAGTGCGTGCAGGTCGATGCCCTCGCTGACCGACGTACCGCTCACCACGGTGTCTATGCCATCGGCGCGAAGCCCGTCCACGTGCTGGTGGGAGGTAGCGGGCCCGACGCCCAGGAGGGTCGGCGCGGTACGATCGAAAATCGCCGCGTCCGGCATCAGCCGTCCGGAGTTGCTGACCACAACCCGCAGCGGCTGACGGGGCAGGTCCTTACCGTCCGAATCGCGGGCGGTCAGCCGTGGGTTGTCATTGCGGACCGTTCCCGCCCCGACGATGATCGCGTCGATATGGGCGCGCATCTCGTGCACCTCGGCGCGCGCGTCCGGCGAGGTCACCCACTGGCTGGACCCGTCCTCTGCGGCGATCTGACCGTCGAGAGACTGACCGATCTTCCACGTCACGAAGGGACGCTCGTTGTCCTGGGCAAACAGCCACGGCTTCAGGGCGCCTTGCCGGGCCTCGGTCTGCAGCAGTCCGTCGATAACCTCGACGCCGGCCTCGCGCAGCACCGCCGCGCCGCCGGCTGCCTCCGGGTCCGGGTCGGTGACGGCGTACACGACCCGCGCCACCTCGGCCTTGATGATCGCTTCAGTGCATGGTCCCGTGCGTCCGGTGTGCGCGCAGGGTTCGAGCGTGCACACCACCGTCGAGTGCCGAGCCGCGGCGCCCGCCTCGGCCAACGCCATGACCTCGGCGTGTGCACCGCCGGGCGCCTGGGTGTGGCCACGACCCACGACCTCGCCGTCCAGATCGATCACCACGGCACCGACCGGCGGATTAGGACTGGAGGTGCCGCGCGCGAGGTTGGCTTCCTCCAGCGCGATCTGCATGGCGCCTTCCAGATCGACGCTCATACCGTCACCGCCGCACGGCGCGCGGACTCCCGGAGTCGGCGCACCGCGTCCGCGGGATCATCCGCGCCGTATACCGCGGAGCCGGCCACGAAGCAGTCCGCGCCGGCGGCGGCGGCGCGTTCGATGGTCTCGGCGTTGACTCCCCCGTCGACCTCGACCAGCAGCCGCAGATGCCCGGAGTCGACGGCGCGACGTGCCGCGGCAATCTTGTCTACCATCGCGTCGATGAACGCCTGACCACCAAACCCTGGCTCGACCGTCATCACCAGAAGCGTGTCGAACTCGGTGAGCAGGTCGAGGTGGTCGGCAAGCGACGTATCGGGTTTGAGCGCGAGCCCGGCCAGCGCGCCGGCGGACTTGATCGCCCGGGCGGTCTGCCGCGGATCGGCCGCCGCCTCGACGTGGAAGGTCACGTTGCGCGCACCGAGCTCGGCGTACGGCGGCGCCCACCGATCCGGGTCGTCGATCATCAGGTGGCAGTCCAACGGGATGTCGGTGGCCTTGATCAGGCTTTGCACCACCGGTACGCCGAGGGTCAGGTTGGGCACGAAGTGGTTGTCCATCACGTCGACGTGCAGCCAGTCGCTGCCGGCGACCGCCGCGGCTTCGTCGGCCAGCCGCGCGAAATCCGCGGACAGGATGCTCGGCGCGATCATCGGCGCGCCGGTGCCGGTCAGTGCCTTGGCGTACTGCGTGGTCATGTACTAGCTCCCGGTACGACGAATCAGCGAGATGAACATGGCATCGGTGCCGTGCAGATGCGGCCACAGCTGCACCCAGGGTCCGTCACCGAGGTCGGGCATCGACGGCAGCACTTGTCGTACGTCGAGCAGCTCGCCACGGTCCTCGATCATCGAGCGGACAACCTGACGGGTCTCGGCCAGGTGCGGGCTGCAGGTGACATACGCGACGACACCGCCGGGGCGTACGACGCTCAGTGCGCTGCCGAGCAGCTGGCGTTGTAGCGCGGTCAGCGGTGGCAGGTCTCCCGGCGTACGCCGCCACCGCGCCTCGGGCCGGCGACGCAGCGCGCCGAGACCGCTACAGGGCGCGTCGACGAGCACCCGGTCGGCCGAACCGTCCGCGAGCGGCGGGGTGCGGCCGTCGGCGATGAGGGTGGTCGCGGGCAGACCAGCGAGGGCGCGCTGCACGAGTCGGGCGCGGTGCGGTGCGGGTTCGATCGCGACCAACCGCGCGTCGCGACCGGCCGCGATCGAGGCAAGCAGCGCAGCCTTGCCGCCCGGACCGGCACACAGGTCGACCCATAGCCGGTCGGGGCCGTCTAGCGGCGCGTTCGCCAGGGCCAGCGCGGCCAGCTGGCTGCCTTCGTCCTGCACGGCGGCCGAGCCCGAACGTACCTGCACTAACGAGCCCGGGTCGCCGGACTCGAGATAGACGGCGTATGGCGAAAATCTGCCCGGCGTGGCGTCGATGCGTTGGGCCAGATCATCGCGCTCGATCCGGCCGGGGCGCGCGACCAGGTGCACACCGGGTCGCGCGTCGTCGGCGTCGAGCGCGCGTTCGGTCTCGTCCAGGTCGCCGCCGAGCGCGTCCAGAAACGCGCGAGCAATCCATGGCGGGTGCGCCTTGGCGACCGCAAGGTAGCCGAGCCGGTCCTGCGCGGGGTCCGGTGCGACACGGTCGATCCACTCCTCCGGACCGCGGTGCGACACCTTGCGCAGCAATGCGTTGACGAACCCGGCCTGCCCCTGCGACAGGATGCCGTACGTCGCGCCGACGGTCGCCGACACTGCCGCGTGGGTTGCCACCCGGGTGCGCAGCAGCTGGTAGACGCCCAGCCGAACCGCGTCGAGCACATCTGGGTCGAGGGTATCCAGAGGGCGGCTGGACACGACGTCGATCACGGCATCAAGGGTGCCGGTCGCGCGCAGCGTGCCGTAGGCCAGCTCGGTCGCGAGCGCCGCGTCCCGAGTGGGCAGGCCCGCCTCACGCAGCATCGTGGGCAGCACGAGGTTGGCGTACGCGTCGTCCTGGCTGACCGCGCGCAGTACGTCGTACGCAACGCGCCTGGGATCGGCCCCGATCGCGTTGCGGCGGCCCTTGGGTCCGGCCCGTCGCGGGCCGTCCTGCCGCCGATCGTCCGGTCGCCGGTCGTTCTGTCGACGATCGTCCTGCCCGCGGCCGTCCGCTCGTCGGCCGGGTCCCTTGTGTGCGCCATCGCGGGTCATGAGCGGTCCTCATCGTCGGTACGGCGTACGAGGGTGCCCGAAGCCAGTCGTGCACCGCGCGCGTAGTCGGCGGCGGCCATCATCTTCTTACCTTGCGGCTGCAAATTGTCCAGCAGCACCGGGTGATCGGCCGTGCCGACATACACCGCACGCTTGGTCACGCGCAGCTCGCCGGCCGCCAGCAACGGCGCATCCGAGTCGACCTGATCGGCCGCGACGGTCACCGGACCGACCTTGACCCGTCCACCGTCGACCACACACCACGCACCCGGATCCGGGGTGACCGACCGGATCAGCCGGTCCACCTCAGCCGCGGCCCTGGAGAAGTCGACCTGCGCATCGCCGACCGAGATACGCGGCGCCTTGGTCACGCCCTCGCCCCGCTGCGGCGTGGCGATCGCCCGTCCCGCGGCGAGGTCGTCCATCGTCTCGCGCAGTACCGGCGCGCCGCTGACCGCGAGCCGCGTCAGCACGTCGCCACTGGTTTCGGTCGCACCCAACGGGGACTCGACCAGCCGGTACGTCGGCCCGGTGTCGAGTCCTTCCTCAATAAGAAACGTCGTCACGCCGGTCACCGGGTCGCCGGCCGCGATCGCGTGCTGCACCGGCGCGGCGCCACGCCATCGCGGCAGCAACGAAAAGTGCAGGTTTATCCAGCCATGCCGCGGGATTGCCAGCGCCGCCGGGGGGATGAGGCCGCCGTACGCCACGACCGCACACGCATCCAGGTCGAGCGCACGCAACTCGTCGAGCACCGCGTCGTCACGCAGGCCACGGGGCGTGAGCACTGGAATACCGAGAGCGTCGGCGCGCGCGCCGAGCTCCGAGCGGTGCGTCGTACGACCGCGTCCAGACCGCGCGTCGGGACGGGTCAGCACCGCGACCACCTCGTGATCGCTGGCCACAAGAGCATCGAGCGACGGGATCGCGACGTCCGGCGTACCGGCGAAAAGAATGCGCACTCAGGCTCCAAAAGGCCCGTGCGGGCTGACCTTGACTCGCGGGATCGGCTGATTTGCCCACTCGGACTCGCGGATGGCCTTCATCGCGGCCTTGCGAGTCGGGCCGTCGAGTCGGTCTACGAACAGCACGCCATCGAGGTGGTCCACCTCGTGGAGTACGGCGCGCGCCAACGTCTGCTCGGCGTCGACGACGATCGGCTCGCCGTACTGGTTGAACCCGACCGCCCGGGTGCGCATGGGGCGAATGCACGGCACGCTGATCCCCGGGATCGACAGGCAGCCTTCGTTGCCGTCCTGCGTCTCGTCGGACACCTGCTCGATGACCGGGTTGACCATGTGCCCGATCTCGCCGTCGATGTTGTAGGTGAACACCCGCGCGCTCACGCCGATCTGGGGTGCGGCCAGGCCCGCGCCGGGCGCGGCGAGCATCGTGTCGGTGAGGTCGGATACCAGCTTGCGCAGCTCGTTGTCGAAGTCGACGACTAGTTCGGCTTTGGTACGCAAGATGGGGTCGCCGAAAAGGCGAATCGGAGTCACAGACACCCGGACAGTTTAGCGGCGAGCAAAGTTTGCCTGCGCAAGGTCATGCGTTCGGGTCGCCGGGACGACCCGATCGTATGGCCTCCGGCGAGGTCGAGAGTGGTTACAGAAGGTCCGGCGGGTCCATCTGGATCTGGAGTTTGTCGCTGGCCTTGCGGGCGCTGCGCGCGGACCGGGCGTGTGCCAACGCCGACGCCAGCGCGCCGCCCTGCCGCAGCGGCACCCGCAGCAGTGCCCGCTCCAGTTCCGGCCGGCCCGGCACCTCGACCGGGCCCAGCGTCTCGGCCTCGGGCGGCAGCTCGTCACTACCGGTCACGGCGCCGACAGCGGACGGCGTACCGGTGACGGCGGCCATCCGGACCGCGGGCGGGAACCCCAGCTCGCGTCGTTCGGCAAGTTCACGGTCGGCCAGCCACCCCGGGCTCCACCGCACGAGCGCCTGGACGACGGGGACCGCTGCGGCGGCCATGACCACGACCCGGCCGCCCTCGGCGGCCGGCTTCACCAGCGCGGCCGCGTTGATCCATCGCCGCATCGCCTCTTCGGTCGCGGTGAGGTCCGGCCTCGACAGAAACGCCCAGCCATCGAGCAGCAGCGCGGCGGCGTACCCGCCCGGCGCGTGCGGTTCGGCGCCGGGTGTCGCGATGACCAGCGCCGGGCCGGGGTCGATCTGGTCGACGATGTGGTCGCCGGCGGACTGTACGACGCGGGTGCCGGGCACGATCCGGCCGAACTCCTCGGCGGTGCGCCCCGAGCCGAAGATCAGCGCGCGGAACGTTCCACTCCGGCACACGGGGCACGACCATTGTGTCGCCGCCCGGCCACACCACCGGCACGCGGCGTACGACGCTCCGGAATGCGGTTGCCCAAGCGGTCCGGCGCAGGTGTTGCAGCGCGCCGGAGTCCGGCAGCGTTCGCAGGCAAGCGCAGGCACATAACCACGCCTCGGCACCTGAATCAGCACCGGCTGGTCGTTCTCGATCGCGGTGCGGGCGGTCTGGATCGCGATCGAGGGCAGCCGCGCGGAGTGCGTCGCCGCGTCCCGGTCAAGGTAGAGGTCGTCGCCGGCGGCCATGATCCGCGGCGTCGCCTCCCGCAGCCGAGCCCGGGACGCGCGCAGCGGGCTGGCCCAGGACTGTTCCAGCAGCGCGGCCGCCGCCACCGACTGGCCGTAGCCGCCGAGCAGCAGCGCCGTGCCGCCTAGGTGCGCGCGCAGCAACGCCACGTCGCGGACGTGGAAGTACGGCGCTCGCGGCTCTTGGTAAAGATCGTCGCCGTCGTCCCACATGGCGATGAGTCCGAGGTCGTGCACCGGCGCGAAGATCGCCGAGCGGGTGCCGATCGCGATCCGCACCGTTCCCCTGCTGCAGCGCAGGAACTGCCGGTAACGGGCCGACGGCCCGGCGGCGGAGCTGAGGGTGGCGAAGCCGTCCTTGCCGACCTGCGCGCGCATGGCGGCGGCCAGTCGGGTCAGGTCACGTTCGTCCGGTACGACGATGATCGCGCCGCGACCATTGGCCGCCGCGGTGGCGGCCGCCTGCGCGTAGAAGCCGCACCAGTCCTCGCCGGCCACGGCGTTCCAGACCGCGCGCGGCGACTTGCCCTGCGCGACAGCGTTGAGGTAGCCCGGGCCCAGCTCGTAGCCGCCCCACACCGCCGGGTCTGGTGCGACGTACGACGGCGCCTCGGAGACGGCGGTCTTCTCGGTGGCGGCGTGACGCGGCGGTACGGCGAGCCGTACGACGTCGTTGAACGTGCCGGCCGCACGGTCTGCGACGGCACGCGCCAGTGCCGCGACGTCATCGCGCAGCACAACCTCGGCCGACACGACCCGCTCGATGAACGCGAGCTTGCCCTCATGGTCAGACCTGGCCCGCCGCGCGACGACGTACGCGTCGGTGAGCTTGCCGGAGAACCGGACCCGCACCTTCGTGCCGACCTGCGCGTCTTCGGAATCACCCTCGCTGATGAGGTAGTCGAAGGTGCGGTCGAGGTGCGGCAGACCGTTGTCCACATACACCGATGCCACCGGCAGTGTGGCGGCCGGTGGCATCGGTGTAGTCGAGCGTGTTCTGTCAGACACTGGTTATGACGCGACGGCCTTCTTGAGCTCATCGACGCGGTCGGTGCGCTCCCATGGGAAGTCGACATCTACCCGGCCGAAGTGGCCGTACGCCGAGGTCGCCGAGTAGATCGGGCGCAGCAGGTCCAGGTCGCGGATGATCGCGAACGGACGCAGGTCGAACACACTGGCGATGGCGTCTTCGATGGCGATCACGTCGTACTTCTCGGTGCCGAAGCACTCGACGAAGTGACCCACCGGCTCGGCCTTGCCGATCGCGTAGGCAACCTGCACCTCGCACTGGTCGGCGAGCCCGGCTGCCACGACGTTCTTGGCGACCCAGCGCATCGCGTACGCCGCGGACCGGTCGACCTTGGACGGGTCCTTGCCGGAGAACGCGCCGCCGCCATGCCGGGCGTAGCCGCCGTACGTGTCGACGATGATCTTGCGGCCGGTCAGGCCGGCGTCGCCCATCGGGCCACCGATGACGAACTTGCCGGTCGGGTTGACCAGCAGGCGGTAGTCGGTCGAGTCGATATCGAGTTCGCCGAGCACGTGATCGACGATGTATTTCTTGACGTCCGGAGTGAGCATGGTGTCGAGGGAGATGTCCTCGGCATGTTGGGTGGACAGTACGACGGTGTCGACGCGGGTCGGCTTACCGTCGACGTACTCGATGGTCACCTGGGTCTTGCCGTCGGGACGCAGGTACGGCATCGTGCCGTCCTTGCGGACCTCGGTCAGGCGCCGTGAGAGGCGATGCGCCAGTGCGATCGGCAGCGGCATGAGTTCGGGCGTCTCGTTGCACGCGTAGCCAAACATCAGGCCCTGGTCGCCGGCGCCCTGTGTGGCGATCTGGTCCTCGGTGCCTTCGACCCGACTCTCGTACGCCTTGTCGACACCCTGCGCGATCTCGGGTGACTGCGCGCCGATCGACACGCTGACTCCACAAGAGCCGCCGTCGAAGCCCTTGTCCGACGAGTCGTAGCCAATGTCGAGGATGCGATTGCGGACGATCGCCGGGATGTCCGCGTATGCCGAGGTCGATACCTCGCCGGCGACATGCACCTGTCCGGTCATGATGAGAGTTTCGACCGCTACCCGGGCATGCGGGTCGTCGGTCAATAGCGCGTCAAGGATCGCGTCGCTGATCGAGTCAGCAATTTTGTCTGGGTGACCTTCCGTCACCGACTCCGAAGTGAATAGACGTCGAGACATCGAACTCCTGCTTATTGGTAGACGATTTTCGTGGACACTTTCAGTCAAGCGGGTCCCACCCTACCGTTGCTGGCCGCGGCGATCGCGACCTACGCAGGCGCGCGGTCGCGAAGCTTGCCGGCAATCACGTCGAGCAGGCGGGCGGCGAGGGCCGTCTTCGAGCCGTCCGCGATGGTCACCTCGGTGCCGTCAGAGCCGAGTACGACCCCGGCGTTGGTGTCTCCCTCGAAGGCGCCGCCGGCGGCGACCGAGTTGACCAGCAGCAGGTCGCAACCCTTGCGCTCGAGCTTGGCGCGGGCGTAGTCGATCACGGTGTGCTTGTCGTCGCCGGTCTCCGCGGCAAAACCGGTGATGAGCGTCGATGCGCGCAGCGCCCCGGCGGTCCGATCGCGGACGAGACCAGCGAGAATATCGGGGTTCTTGGTCAGTGCGACGATGTCCGGATCAGCATCGGTCTTCTTAATCTTCGCGCCCGAATAGTTGCTCGGGCGGAAGTCCGACACGGCCGCGGCCATCACCACGACGTCGGCTTCCTTCGCCTCCGCGGTGACGACTTCTTGCATCTGGCGGGCCGACTCGACGCGGATCACCCGCGACCCGGCGGGGTCCGGTGCGTGGATGTTGGCGGCGACGAACGTGACCTCCGCACCGCGCGCGGCGGCGACGCGTGCGATCGCGACCCCCTGCTTGCCTGATGAACGGTTAGTGAGAAATCGCACCGGGTCGAGAGCCTCACGGGTGCCGCCGGCCGTCACCAGGACGCGGCGCCCGGTCAGGTCGGCGGGCAGGGCCTCGGGGCGCTGGATCAGAAGTTTGGCAAGTTCCGCGATCTCGGCTGGCTCGGCGAGCCGGCCGGCACCGGTGTCGGCGCCGGTGAGCCGCCCGATCGCAGGGCCCACGACCGCTACGCCCCGCTCGCGCAGCGTAGCGATATTGGCGCGGGTGGCCGGGTGCTCCCACATCTCGGTGTGCATGGCCGGCGCGATGAGCACCGGACATCGCGCCACCAACAGGGACGCGGTGAGCAGGTCGTCGGCACGGCCCTGCGCCATTCGTGAGATCAGGTCGGCGGTGGCCGGTACGACGACAATCAGATCGGCTCGCTGGCCGAGGCTGACATGCCGTACGGCGGGAATGTCGCTGAAGACCCCGGTTGTGACGGGGTGACCGCTGAGCGCCTCAAAGGTGGCGGCGCCGACGAAATTGAGGGCCGCGTCGGTGGGGATGACGTCCACATGATGAGCAGACTCGGTCAGCGCGCGCAGCACCTCGCACGACTTGTACGCCGCAATGCCGCCGGCAACGCCGAGCACAACGCGTGGGGCCGCAGATCCGGCCGGCATAGCGTTCATCTCAGCGACACTCATCTGGGCGCCCCGTCGTACTACGAAGCTTCGAACGGTTCGGACGTCAGAAGGCCATCGTTGATCTCGCGTAGCGCGATCGACAGCGGCTTCTCCTGTGGGGCAACCTCAACGAGGGGCCCGACATGCTCCAGCAACCCTTCAGACAGCTGGCCGTAGTAGGCGTTGATCTGGCGCGCGCGTTTGGCGGCGTAGATGACCAGCGCGTACTTGGACGTCGTATGCGTCAGCAACTCGTCGATCGGCGGGTTGGTGATGCCTTCTGGCGCGGGTGAAACTCCGGACACGGTGGGTGATCCATTCGTAGACTGTGCGGTGTAGAAAACGTGCGGTGTAAAGACACAGAGTGGCGGCCAACTAATGGCCAGCAATCAAGTCTACCAACCTAAGCGCGGCCTGCGTTACGTCGTCGTTCACAATGGTGACGTCAAACTCGTCCGCCGCACTGATTTCGACATCCGCCTGCGCCAACCTGGCCTGCACCGCGTCGTCATCCTCGGTCCCGCGCCCGATCAGCCGCCGACGTAGTTCGTCGCGCGAAGGAGGCGCCAGGAAGACCATCAGCGCCTCGGGCATCGCCGCCTTGACCTGGCGCGCGCCGGCGAGCTCAATCTCCAACAGCACCGAGCCGCCCTCCGCGAGCCGCGATTCCACCGGCGCACGCGGGGTTCCATACCGATTACCGGCAAACGCCGCCCACTCGAGCAACTCCCCCCGTTCCACCAGTGCGTCGAACTCGGCGTCGCTCAGGAAGTAGTAGTGCCGCCCATGCACCTCGCCCGGCCGCGGTCTGCGAGTCGTGGCCGAGACCGAAAGCCAGACCGGCATGTCGCCGATCGTCCCCACCGATGCGTGGTCGTGCGGCGCGGGGCCGGTAGCTGACGAGAGCAAGGTGCGCATCTTCGCCATTACCGACCCCTTGCCGACCCCGGACGGGCCAGTGAGTACGACGAGCCTGCCGGAGGTGTGCACCTACTGGCCGCGGGAGTTGATTTCGCCCTCTAACGCGACGCGTTGTTTGACGCCGAGTCCACGGACTCGCCGGCTGGGCGAGATCTCCAGCTTTTCCATAATCCGCGCGGCCTTGACCGCGCCGATCCCGGGGAGCGACTCGATGACGTCGAGCACCCTGGTGCGTCCGACCACTTCGTCAGACGTGCCCAGGTCTAGTACCTCCGTCAATGAAATACCGCCCCGTTTGAGCCGATCCTTGAATTCCGCCCTCCGACGGCGTGCGACCGCTGCTTTGTCGAGCGCAGCTGCGCGCTGTTCCGGAGTGAGATTCGGGAGAGCCACAGAAATGTCACCTCTCTATGTATATGGCGCTGATCGCCATATCGCTGGATTGACCCGACAGGTGGCCGACGGCTCAGCGCCCCCGCGCCGATCAACCACGTCATCAGGTCGTTCTAATGTACCGCGAATTATGTGTCTCGATATGCGCTTATCCCGCAACAAATTGAAAATTTGAGACTGGTAAAACACAGCAGGACCGCCCGTTTTAGTGCCTTGCACCCGTGGCGCTGACGGCTAGTCTCCCCGCTGTTCTGCAAGTCGGGACCCGACAGTTTTAGCCTTCTGTGTCAACTCGCCCCTCTCTGGACCGGCAGAGAGAATGTCCCGTGACGTCGATGCGATCACGGTGCACTCTTTCGGGAACAATCTCGCCAAATCGGCGACAGTCGCGCCTTGCGCTCCAAAACCAGGCACGAGTATCGGTCCCCTCAAGCGCCGTACGTCGACGCCCCCCGGTGCAATAGTCCCACCAATGACCACTCCGACGCTACCCAACGTCGAATTTCGCTCGTCGAGAAACTGGGTGTTGACCTCGGCCGCTTCGTTGACGATGTGTTGAGCGACCGTCATGCCGGCCGCGACGGCGGCGCGTTGCACCTGCGGGCCTTCGGGATTGGAAGTCTCGGCAAGCACGAACACTCCGGCGCCGTTGCGTTGCGCGGCGTCGATGAACGGCCGCACCGACCCGAACCCGAGGTACGGCGAGACGGTCAACGCGTCGCAGAACATCGCGCTGTGTCGCTCGAGATAGGCCTCGGCGTACGCCGCCGCGGTCGACCCGATATCGCCGCGTTTCGCGTCGAGGATGACCAAGGCGCCAGCGGCCCGGGCCGCGGCTATCGTGCGCTCCAGGACAGCGACGCCCGCTGCCCCATGCCGTTCGAAGAACGCCGACTGTGGTTTGAGGACCGCAACCTGGTCGGCGAAGGCGTCGATGCAGGTGCGCGCGAACGACTCCAGACCAGCGACGTCGTCGCGCAGTCCCCACGCCTCGAGTAGCTGTTTGTGCGGGTCGATGCCGACGCACATCGGCACCCGGGCCTCGAACGCGGCGAGCAGCCGGTCGCCGAAGGGTTCGGGCATCATCGCTCGTGGTCCTTTCGTTGAAGCCTGCGCGCCATCTATTAACGCACAGACCGTGCCGTCGCTCGAGTAGCCTCACCGATCAGCCGGGGGCCGCGGTAGATCAGTCCCGAGTAAATCTGTACGAGGGCGGCGCCCGCGTCGATCATCGCCTTCGCGTCCTCGCCGCTGCCAATCCCTCCAACGCCGATGATCGGCAGCGTGCCGCCAGACTCGCGGTGGATGAAGCGCACCATCTCGCGGGATCGCTCGGTGAGCGGTGCACCGCTCAGGCCGCCGGTTTGCGCCGCCTGGTCGGCGTCGGCCGGATCGAGCGGGTGCCGTTCGAGAGTCGTGTTAGTCGCGATGATTCCGGCCGCGCGGTGCTCGTCGAGTACGCCAAGCAGCTCACCCACGGCATCTTCGGTGAGGTCCGGGGCGACCTTGACCAATACCGGTACATCGCCGGCCTCGGCGACTAAGGCGGCGAGCAGCTCGGAGAGGTAGCCGCGGTCCTGCAGCGAGCGCAGGCCGGGGGTGTTGGGGCTGCTGACATTGATCGCGATGTAGTCGGCGTACTGACGCAGCTCGTGGAGCGAGGCAACGTAGTCGTCGATGGCCTCGTCGATCGGGGTGATCTTGGACTTCCCGAGGCTGATTCCGAGAGGTACGCCGATCGGCCCGACCTTCGCCAGAGTCGTCGCCAAGGCGCGCGCGCCCGCGTTGTTGAAACCCATCCGGTTGATCAGCGCGTTGCTATTGGTCAGCCGAAACAGCCGTGGACGCGGGTTGCCTGGCTGCGGATGCCAGGTCACGGTGCCCACCTCGACGAAACCGAGCCCGAGTGCCGGCCAGGCCTTGAGCGCGCGGCCGTCCTTGTCCATCCCGGCGGCGAGGCCGACCCGGTTGGGGAAGTCGACACCGAAGACGCGGATCGGTGACGGTTCGGTGGCGAGCATGCGGGTCACCGTGCGACGTACCGGCGCCGTCTTGGAGACCCGGGTGAGCCGCTTCATCGTCCACTCATGCGCCGTCTCGGCATCGCCGCCACCGAGCCGGAACAGCACCGGCTTGGCCAGCCGGTAGCCACCGCTGGCCAGGACCGCGCCAACCGGGCGTCGACGCTTCGCCGGGCCGTCGTCGCTCACGCGGTGGTACGGCGCAGCGCCGCCTGCAGGTCCTGAAGTGATCGGACACCGACGTCACCGGCACGCAGCGACTCGATGCCCTGCACCGCGGCCGCGGCTCCGGGAACCGTAGTGATGCAGGCAATCCGCGCGTGGATGGCCGCCGTGCGGATCTCGTAACCGTCGCGCCGAGCCGAGCCGTTGCCGGCGCCGCCGCCCGGCGTGTTGATGACCATGTCGATTCGGCCGTCCTCAATCATCTCCACGCAGTTGTCCGGCCCGTCACTGTATTTGCGGACGACCTTCGCGGCCACGCCATTGCGCCGCAATACCTGCGCGGTCCCCTTCGTGGCGACGACTTCGAAGCCGAGATCGGACAGCCGCTTGACCGGGAAGATCGCCGAGCGCTTGTCCCGATTGGCCAGGCTGACGAACACCGTGCCGGACATCGGCAACGATCCGTACGCCGCCGTCTGCGACTTCGCGAACGCGGTGCCAAACGCGGCGTCGATGCCCATCACCTCGCCGGTGGACTTCATCTCCGGGCCGAGCACGTTGTCGATCGGATCGCCGTCCTTGGTCTGGAACCGGTGGAACTGCATCACCGCTTCCTTGACCGCGATCGCCGAATCGAGCGGCAGGTCTCCCCCGTCGCCGCGGGCAGGCAGAAAACCATCGGCGCGCAACTGCTTGATGCTCTGCCCCACCGCAATGCGCGAGGCGGCCTTGGCCATCGACACGGCCGTCGCCTTCGACACGAACGGCACGGTCCGCGACGCACGCGGGTTGGCCTCCAGGACGTAGATGATGTCGTCCTTCAGCGCGTACTGCACGTTGAGCAGGCCGCGAACTCCTACGCCCTCGGCGATCTTACGTGTGGACTCCCGGATCCGATCGATCTCCGAGACTCCCAGCGTGATCGGCGGCAGCGCACAGGACGAGTCGCCGCTGTGCACGCCGGCCTCCTCGATGTGTTCCATCACGCCGCCGAGATAGAGCTCTTCTCCGTCGTACAACGCATCGACGTCGAGCTCGACCGCGTCTTCCAGGAACCGGTCGACCAGCACGGGATGCTCGGGGCTGACCTGAGTGGCGCGCAGGATGTAGCCCTCGAGAGTGTCGTCGTCGTAGACGATCTCCATGCCGCGTCCACCCAGGACGTACGACGGGCGCACCAGGACCGGATAGCCGATCTCGTCGGCGATCTCCTTCGCCTCTGAGTAAGAGAACGCCGTGCCATGCTTGGGCGCCGGCAGTCCGGCCGCATGCAGCACCCGACCGAAAGCACCACGCTCCTCGGCCAGGTCGATCGCCTCGGGCTGGGTGCCGAGCACCGGCACCCCCGCGTCCTTGAGCCGTTGCGCGAGCTTGAGCGGTGTCTGGCCGCCGAGCTGGCACAGCACGCCTTCGACCGGTCCGACGGCCCGCTCGGCCTCGATGACTTCCATGACGTCCTCGAACGTCAGCGGCTCGAAGTAGAGTCGATCTGACGTGTCGTAGTCGGTCGAGACGGTCTCGGGGTTGCAGTTGACCATGATGGTCTCGTAGCCGGCCTCACGCAGCGTCATCGCCGCATGCACGCAGGAGTAGTCAAACTCGATGCCCTGCCCGATGCGGTTGGGTCCGCTACCGAGGATGATCACCGCCGGCTTGTCCCGCGGCTCGACCTCGGTCTCCTCGTCGTACGACGAGTAGTGGTACGGCGTGACCGCCGCGAATTCGGCCGCGCAGGTGTCGACGGTCTTGTAGACCGGCCGGATGCCCATCCGCCACCGCAGCGACCGTACGCCATCCTCACCAGCCAGCTCCGGCCGCAGCGCGGCCACCTGCTGATCGGAGAATCCGGCGCGCTTTGCCTTACGCAGCAGGCTTTCTTCGAGCGATGGTGCCGCGGCGACCTCGTTGCGAGTCAAGACGAGCTGCGCGATCTGGTCAACGAACCACGGGTCGAAGCCGCTGGCAGCGCTCACCTCTTCGACGCTGGCGCCGAGCCGCAGCGCGCGCTCGGCGTCGTACAGCCGACCGTCGTGCGCGGTCTTGAGTGCCTCGACCGAGCTGGCCGCCGTGCTGCCCTCCGGGTCCGGCGCGGTCCAGAAGCCGACCGCCTTGGTTTCCATGGAGCGCAGCGCCTTTTGCAGCGCCTCCTGGAAGTTGCGGCCCAGCGACATTGCCTCGCCGACACTTTTCATCGTGGTCGTCAGGGTCTCGTCGGCGCCAGGGAACTTCTCGAACGCGAACCGCGGCACCTTGACCACGACGTAGTCCAGTGCGGGTTCGAACGATGCCGGCGTCTTCTCTGTGACGTCGTTAGGGATCTCGTCGAGGGTGTAGCCGATCGCCAACCGAGCAGCGATCTTGGCGATCGGGAACCCGGTCGCCTTGCTGGCCAGTGCCGACGACCGGGACACCCGCGGGTTCATCTCGATCACGATCATCCGGCCGTTTGCCGGGTTGATCGCGAACTGGATGTTGCAGCCGCCGGTCTCGACGCCGACCGCACGCAGGATGTCGATGCCGAGATCGCGCATCTGTTGGTATTCGCGGTCGGTCAGCGTCATGGCCGGCGCAACGGTCACCGAGTCGCCGGTGTGCACACCCATGGCGTCGAGGTTTTCGATCGAGCAGACGACCACGACGTTGTCCTTGCGGTCGCGCATGAGCTCGAGCTCGTATTCCTTCCAGCCGATGACGCTCTCTTCGATGAGCACCTCGGTGGTCGGGCTGGCGTGCAGGCCGGCGGCCGCGATCCGCTCAAGATCATGCTTGTCGTACGCCATCCCGGAGCCGGAGCCGCCCATAGTGAACGACGGGCGGACAACGACCGGGTAACCGAGGTCTTCGACCGTTGCCCAGACCTCGTCCATCGAATGACACACCGCGCTACGGGGCGCGTCGCCGCCGACCGCGCGCACGATGTCCTTGAACTTCTGCCGGTCCTCGCCGCGCTGGATGGCGTCGATGTCGGCACCGATCAGCTCCACGCCGTATTTTTCGAGCGTCCCGTTCTCATGCAGGGACACCGCCAGGTTGAGAGCGGTCTGCCCGCCCAGGGTCGCGAGGATCGCGTCGGGGCGTTCGGCGGCGATGACCTTCTCCACGAACTCCGGCGTCAGCGGCTCGATGTAGGTCGCATCAGCAAACTCGGGGTCGGTCATGATCGTGGCCGGATTGGAGTTAATCAGGCTGACTCGGATGCCCTCGGAGCGCAACACCCGGCAGGCCTGCGTGCCGGAGTAGTCGAATTCGCAGGCCTGGCCGATGACGATCGGGCCCGACCCGATCACCAGGATGTGCGACAGGTCTTCACGTTTGGGCATGCTTATTTCACCTTTGCTGTCGCGGAGTCGCCCAGGAGGTCGACGAAACGGTCGAAGAGATAGGCGGCGTCGTGCGGTCCGGCGGCCGCTTCCGGGTGGTACTGCACGCTGAACGCCGGCGCGTCGAGGCAGCGCAGGCCCTCGACGACGTTGTCGTTAAGGCCGACATGGCTTACTTCTGCGCGCCCGTATGGCGTGTCAACGACTTCGCCGATCGGCGCGTCCACGGCGAACCCGTGGTTTTGGGCGGTGATCTCCACCTTGCCGGTGACCCGGTCGATGACCGGCTGGTTGATGCCGCGGTGGCCGTACTGCAGCTTGTAGGTGCCAAAACCCAGCGCGCGGCCGAGGATCTGGTTGCCAAAGCAGATGCCGAATGTCGGCAGTCGGTCGGACAGTGCCTGCTGTATCAGCGAAACCTGCGAGTCCGCGGTCGCCGGGTCACCCGGCCCGTTACTGAAGAACAAGCCGTCGGCGCCGATCGCCTGGACGTCGTCGTACGTCGCTCCAGCGGGCAGGACGTGCACCTCGATGCCGCGCTTGGCGAGCTGCTTGGGTGTCATGGCCTTGATGCCCAGGTCGATGGCGGCCACGACGTACTTCTTCTCGCCGTCGGCCGGTACGACGTACGCGCTGTCCGTGCTCACCTGCGAGGCGAGCTCGCTACCGGCCATCGCCGGCTGCGCGGTGACCCGCTCGACGAGGGACTCGATCGATTCGTGTGCGTCGGGGCCGGTGAACAGGCCGACGCGCATGGCGCCGCGTTCACGGATGTGGCGGGTCATGGCGCGGGTGTCGACGTCGGTGACGGCGACGACCTGCTGGGCCCGCAGCTCGTCGTCAAGCGGCCGCGCCGAACGCCAGTTTGACGGCCGGGTGGCGATGTCTCGCACGATCAGCCCACTGACCCAGATCCGCGTGGACTCGTCGTCCTCGTCGTTCCAGCCGGTGTTACCGATGTGCGGCGCGGTCAGTACGACGACCTGCCGGTGGTAGGACGGGTCGGTCAGTGTCTCCTGGTAGCCGGTCATGCCGGTGCTGAAGACTGCCTCGCCGTACGCCGCACCGGGTGCGCCGAAGGACCGGCCGCGAAACGCCCGGCCATCCTCGAGTACGACGATGGCGGCGGTGTCGTTGGATGTGCTCATTTGGTTACCTTTCCGTCGAGCACGGTCGGCGTACCCCGAAGGAACGTCGCTACGACCTTGCCCGGAAGTTCGAGTCCGGCGTACGGGGTGTTGCGGCCCTTGCTGGCCAGTCGCGCCGGGTCGACCGTCTGGGACTGTGCCGGGTCGACCAGGACGAAGGATGCCGGCGCCCCGGTCATCAGGCCTTGGCCGTGCTCGGTCAGCTGCCCGATCCGGGCCGGATCGATGGACGTGACGCGGGCGATCGACTCCCAGTCGACGGCACCGTTGCCGTCGGACAGGGTCATGATCGCGATGGACAGGGCTTGTTCGAGCCCGACCATGCCGGGGCGCGCATAGGCCCACTCGCACTCTTTATCTTCGACCGCGTGCGGCGCGTGGTCAGTGGCGATGATGTCGATCGTGCCGTCGCGGAGCGCCTCGCGCAGCGCGTCGACGTCTTCACCGCGGCGCAGTGGCGGGTTGACCTTGTAGACCGGGTCGTAGGACTCGGCGAGGTCCTCGGTGAGCAGCAGGTGATGCGGTGTGACCTCGGCCGTGACGTTGATGCCTTTTGACTTCGCCCAGCGGATCAGTTCCACCGAACCGGCGGTCGACACGTGGCACACGTGCAGCCGGGATCCGACGTGCTGAGCGAGCAGGCAGTCGCGCGCGATAATCGACTCTTCGGCGACGGACGGCCAGCCGGCCAGTCCGAGCTTGCCGGACAATACGCCCTCATTCATCTGCGCGCCCCCGGTCAGCCGCGCGTCTTCGGCGTGCTGGGCGATGACGCCGTCGAAGGCCTTCACATACTCCAGGGCGCGGCGCATGAGACCGGGATCGCCCACACAGATGCCATCGTCGGAGAAGACCCGCACCCGCGCGGCCGAGTCGGCCATCGCGCCCAGCTCGGCGAGCCGCTCGCCCTTGAGGCCGGTAGTGACGGCGCCTACCGGGATCACGTCGACCAGGCCGACGTGCCGGCCGATGTTCCATACCTGCTCTACGACGCCCGCCGTGTCGGCGACCGGATCGGTGTTGGCCATCGCGTGCACGGCCGTGTAGCCGCCGAGCGCGGCGGCCCGTGAACCGGTCTCGATCGTCTCGGCGTCTTCGCGGCCGGGTTCGCGCAGGTGGGTGTGCAGGTCGACGAGGCCGGGCAGCCCGACCAGTCCCGTCGCGTCAAGGGTCTGGATATCGTTATCGAGCACGAGATCCTGGCCGATGGCAGCGATTACGCCGTCCTTGACGTGCAGGTCGACCGGGTCGTTGCCGAGCGGGCGCAGGCCCTTGATGAGCCATTCGGTCTGAGCGGTCACGCCTTGCCTCCAAGAAGTAGATAGAGAACAGCCATTCGGACCGATACGCCGTTGGCGACTTGTTCGACGATGGTCGAGCGGGCGGAGTCCGCGACGTCGGACGCGATTTCCATGCCGCGGTTCATTGGGCCGGGGTGCATCACGATCGCGTCCGGGCCGAGTGCGCCGACGCGCGCCATGTCCAGGCCGTATCGCCGCGAATACTCGCGCTCGGTGGGAAAGAACGACGCGTTCATTCGCTCGCGCTGCACCCGCAGCATCATCACCACGTCGCTCTTCGGCAGCGCCGCATCGAGGTCGTAGGAAACCTTCACCGGCCACGACTCGGTGCCGACCGGCAGCAGGGTCGGTGGCGCTACGAGCGTGACATTCGCGCCGAGTGTGTCCAGCAGCAGCACGTTTGAGCGTGCAACCCTGCTGTGTAAGACATCCCCGACGATCGTGACGTTAAGACCGGCGAGATCGTCGCCGGGCCCACGGCCGGTGCGCTTGCGCATCGTGAAGGCATCGAGCAGGGCCTGTGTGGGATGTTCGTGCGTGCCGTCGCCGGCGTTGACGACGCTCCCCTCGACCCACTGAGCGAGGCGGTGCGGCGAGCCTGAGGCGCTGTGCCGGATCACGACGGCATCCGCCCCCATGGCCTGCAGCGTGAGCGCGGTGTCCTTGAGGCTCTCTCCCTTAGTGACGCTCGAGCCCTTGGCGGAGAAGTTGATGACGTCTGCCGAGAGTCGCTTCGCGGCCAGCTCAAAGGAGATCCGGGTGCGGGTGGAGTCTTCGTAGAAGAGGTTGACGACCGTGCGCCCGCGCAGCGTGGGCAGCTTCTTGATCTCACGACCGGCGAGCGAGTTTTCGATCTGTTCGGCCGTGTCGAGGACTTCGACGGCTTGTTCGGGGCTGAGGTCCGCGGCAGACAGCAAATGCGTGATCACGACTCTCCCTGCGCTTTGATCAGTTCCATCGCGGCCGCGCGGTCCGGCGTACTCGGTGAGATCACGATCCCGTCGGCGCCGTCGAACTCGGCGATCGCGACGAACACCTGCTCTTCGCGCGCGGTCGGGATGTTTTTGCCGACATAGTCGGCGCGGATCGGCAGCTCACGGTGCCCGCGGTCGACCAGAACGGCGAGCTGAATCGCCTTGGGGCGGCCCCAGTCGCGAAGCGCATCGAATGCGGCCCGAATCGTGCGGCCGGAAAACAGCACATCGTCGATGAGTACGACGATTTTGCCGTCGATCCCACCGTCCGGCTCCTCGGTGTTTTCCAACGGCCGTACCCCGCGGGTGCGCAGATCATCGCGGTAGAGGGTGATGTCGAGAATGCCCAGCGGTGGCGCGATGCCGGCAAAGGTCCCTATTCGGGCGGCGACCCGCTGCGCGAGGTGTTCGCCGCGGGTCGGGATTCCGACCAGGACAGTGTCTTTGGCGCCGTCGGTCTTTTCCAGGATCTGGTGCGCGATGCGATCGATGATGCGCGAGATTTCATCGCCCGCGGCGATGAGGCGCACGCCGCCTGGTGCCGCTGAACGCGGCGACCCTGATTGCGATGAACCTGGTTGCGATGGACCTGATCCGGACGGCTTTGGGCTCGTAGCCATGTCGGCTCCTTCTCCGCCTCACGGGACGGCCAATTAAAGGATGATGTGCTTCCAAGAATAATGCGTGCGCGCCGTCACGTGCTCGACGACCCCACCGCCCGCGACTTTGTACCTCAGCATCAATCGCCGGACACAAATCCGAGGAACTTTCACGCTAGCGTGATGTCGAGAAGTTGAGCCCGGCTACGACTACACAGTGAAAGCGCCCAAAAAGGACGCTCCCACAGAAGGACGCAACGATGAAATACATGATCGCAATGTTCGGCAGTGCCAGCGAGATGGGCGAGACTCAGTCCCCGGAGTGGATCCGGGAAATGATCGACTTCATGATCGGCCTCGACAAGTCACTTCGCGAGTCCGGCGAAATGGTATTCAACGAAGGTCTCACAGATGGTGTCCTGGGCAAGACGGTTCGGCTCGAGGACGGCCAGCCGGTGGCAACCGACGGCCCATTCGCCGAGGCAAAGGAGTCGATTATCGGATTCTGGATCGTCGACGTCGCCAGCGAGGCTCGCGCCATCGAGATCTGCGGCCAGATCGCGAAGTACTCCGGCGTCGTCGAGCTTCGTCCGGTTGCCGCCGGGCCGCCCGCGGTCTGAGTCGGTACGCCGTGACCGATCCGCGCCACGTCGGTGACCTGCTGCGCACGCTCGCGCCGCAGGTCACCGGCATACTGGCCCGCCGTTATGGCCACTGGGAGGCGGCCGAGGACGCCGTACAAGAGTCACTGATCGTGGCAGTAAAGCAGTGGCAGGAGGGCGGCGTCCCGGACCACCCACGCGGGTGGCTGATCACCGTTGCCACGAGACGATTCATCGACGCGTTACGCAGCGAGCTCGCCCGCCGCGAGCGTGAGGCAGCCAGCGCACAGAACGAACAGATGCTCGACGTACCGGACGACGATGACTCACTGACCTTGCTGTTTCTGTGCTGCCATCCGGCACTTGGCAGACCGTCCCAGCTCGCGCTGACGCTGCGCGCGGTCGGCGGGCTCACGACGCGGCAGATCGCGGCGGCGTTTTTGGTGCCGGAATCGACGATGGCCCAACGGATCAGCCGCGCCAAACGGCAGATCCGAGACGCCGGGGCGACGTTCGACCTGCCCGACGAGGCCGAGCAGCGCCGCCGGCTGGGCGTCGTCATGCAGGTGCTCTACCTCATTTTCAACGAGGGGTACACGCCCGGGACCGAACGCGCGGTGACGAGTCTCGACCTCACGCGAGAGGCGATACGGCTAGCCCGGCTCCTGCATGATCTCGTCCCGGGAAATGCCGAAGCCGCCGGATTGCTCGCGCTCATGTTGCTGACGGACGCGCGACGCGAGGCACGCCAACAGCCGAACGGGATGCTTGTCCCCCTCGATGAACAGGATCGCTCGAAGTGGGACCGCGACTATATCGACGAAGGCACAAAACTGTTGAGCTCCGCCCTGGGGTCAGCCCCGCCGGGCCCATATCAGCTTCAGGCGGCGATCGCGGCGCTGCACGACGAGGCGCCGACCGCGGCTCAGACCGACTGGCCACAGATCCTGGCCCTCTACTCGGTCCTGGAGCGGGTCAGCCCGAATCCGGTCGTGAGCTTGAACCGGGCGGTGGCCGTGGCAATGGTCAGCGGGCCGCGCGAGGGTCTGCGGATTGTCGAACGACTCAGCGGCAATGCCCAGCTGGCACAGTCACATCGGCTGGACGTCGTGCGCGGCTATCTCCTCGAGATGGCCGGCGATCGTGAGCAGGCGCGCGAAAGCTACCTTCGCGCGGTACGACGTACGACGAGCGTCGCCGAGCAGCGCTACCTGTCGATCAAGGCATCGAAGCTCAACGTCGTACCCTGACCAGGTTGTAGACCCGCTCAGACGGCGAGGTCGGGTTTGATCCGCGCGAGCCTGCGCAGTAGGCCGTTGATGAAGTTGGGCGAGTCGTCGGTCGACAACGACTTGGCCAGCTCGACAGCCTCGTCGATCGCGACCGCATCAGGTACGTCGTCGCACCACATCAGCTCGAAGACAGCGATCCGGACGATCGCGCGATCCACCCCGGGCATCCGGTCAAGGGCCCAGCCCTCGGTGTAGCTCTCGATCAGCTCGTCGATGCGATCGCGGTGCTGTACGACGCCCTCGACCAACGTGAAGGTGTAGGGCTGCACCGGACGGTCACCATCGGCGCCGCGTTCGGCCGCCGTACCTGCCGGATCCGAACCGCGAAGGTCGGACTCGAAGAGGATGTCGACCGCGCGCTTTCGGGTTTTAGTACGAGCAGACACTTAGTTGATGCGTCCTAGGTAGCCGCCGTCGCGAGTGTCGACCTTGACCTTCTCACCGGTGCTGATGAACAGCGGCACCTGGATGGTCGCGCCGGTCTCGAGCTCGGCAGGCTTCGTGCCACCGGTCGAACGGTCGCCCTGCAGGCCCGGGTCGGTGTGCTTGATGAGCAGCTCGACGCTGGTCGGCAGCTCAACGAACAGCGGTACGCCGTCGTGGGTCGCGACCGTCGCGCTGGTGTTTTCGAGCATGAAGTTGGCCGCGTCCCCGACGATCTCGGCGCTCACCGGAATCTGGTCGTAGGTGTCGCCGTCCATGAAGATGAAGTCCTGGCCATCGTTGTAGAGGTACTGCATCGAACGCTTGTCGACGTTGGCGGTCTCGACCTTCGTGCCCGCGTTGAAGGTCCGGTCGACGACCTTGCCCGATGTGACGTTCTTGAGTTTGGTGCGCACGAACGCGCCACCCTTGCCCGGCTTGACGTGTTGAAACTCAACAACCGTCCACAGGTTGCCGTCAAGGTTGAGTACGGTGCCGTTCTTCAGATCGTTCGTGGTTGCCACGTGGGGCGGTCCTCTCGGGGATGTCGCTACAAAACGACGAGCTCTTTGGATGTCGTCGTCAACAGGTCGGTGCGGGTCGCGCGTGGTGCCGCAGCGTCGTGATGCAGTACCAGCGTGTCTTCGATGCGTACGCCGCCGCGGCCCGGCAGATAGACACCGGGTTCAACGGTGACACAAACCCGATCCGCCAGTTTAGTCTCCGCCAACTGGGAGAGGTTGGGCGCCTCGTGCACTTCGAGTCCAACGCCGTGCCCGAGGCTGTGCGCGAACGTGTCGCCGTACCCGGCCGCCGTGATGATCTCGCGCGACACGGTGTCGATGTCCTTGCCTGTCTTGCCGATCTCGAGGGCCTCCGAACCGGCCGCCTGCGACTGTGCGACGAGCTCGTAAATCTCGCGCTGCCAGTCGGCGATCCGGCCCACGGCGTACGTGCGGGTCATGTCTGAGTGGTAGCCGAGGTACGTCGCACCGAAGTCGAGCTTGATCAGGTCGCCGGACGCGAGGAGGCGGTCCGTCGGGCTGTGGTGCGGGATAGCCGAGTTGGGCCCGGTCGCCACGATCGACTCGAAAGACACCTCTTCGGCGCCCAGGCGCAACATCCGGAAGTCCAGCTCCAGGGCGATCTCGCGCTCGGTGCGACCGGCGATGATCCCGCCGGCCTCGATCATCTGAGCCAGCGCTTGATCGGCGATCGCCGCGGCCTGGCGAAGCAACTCGATCTCCTGGTCGTCTTTGATCGCGCGCAGGTCCTCGACCGCGCTGTCGATACTGACGAACTCGAGTTTCGGCGCCGAGTCCTGCAGCCGTCGCGCGTCGTCGACGCTGACCACATGGGTCTCGTAGGCAATCTTGTGCGCCGTAGCCTCGGCTCGTTCAAGCAATGCCGTCGCCGACGCGCGGCCGACGTGCAGCGGCAGGTCAGGCACCTCGGCCTCGGACTGGGTGACATAGCGCCCGTCAGTGCTGAAGACGTCCATCGACGGCTCGGTGCCGATCAGCAGCGCCGCATTAGAGCCGGTGAACCCGGTCAGATAACGCACATTGATCAGGTTGGTGACCAGTGCAGCATCGACCGCGCGCTCACGCAGCACGGAACGGAGGGCTTCGCGGCGGCGCGCGTGAGATTCAGGCATGGCGGCAATTCTAGGCCCGCGCCCGTCGTACGCCGCGGGGGCGTTCGTCGTACGCCGCGAGGGCGTGGGCCACGCGGAGTCAGGCGTGCTCTGCCAGCCAGCGGATCGCCGCGGCGTACCCATCGACGCCCAGCCCCGCGATGACGCCGGCCGCGGTCGCCGAGACGACCGAATGGTGCCGGAACCGTTCGCGGGTGTGGATGTTGGAGATGTGCACCTCGACCAGCGGCGCAGTCAGCATCGCGCACGCGTCGTGCAGCGCAATCGAGTAGTGGCTCCAGGCAGCCGGGTTAAGTACCACGGGGCTCTCGCTGTCGGCAGCCTCGTGCAGCCAGCCCAGCATCTGCGCTTCGTCGTCGGTCTGGCGTACGTCGGCGGTCAAACCGCACTCGGTCGCGACCTTCTCGCACAGCGCAACCAGGTCGGCGTACGTCGTGGCGCCGTAGATCTCTGGTTCCCGGGTGCCGAGCCGGCCCAGGTTGGGCCCGTTGAGGATCAGTACCTCGCGTGGAGTAGCACTCACGACCTGACTCCCTCCTGCGTGACCTCGGCGTACGCCGCTTCAAGCAGCGCGTCGTCCGGGTCGTCGAAGATGGCCGGCGAGGCCAGACCATCGAGTACGACGAAGCGTAGCCGGTTGGCGCGCGCCTTCTTGTCCACCCGCATCGCGTCGTGCAGTTGCGACCAGGGCGCGCCGGCGTACGACGTGGGCAGTCCGACGGAGGTCAGGATCGCACGGTGGCGACCCGCGGTCCCCTCGTCCAGGCGTCCGCTGAGCCGGCCGAGCGCCGCGGCGAAGATCATCCCGACGCTGACGGCCGCGCCGTGTCGCCAGCGGTAGTTCTCGGCCTTCTCGATCGCGTGCCCGAGCGTGTGCCCGTAGTTGAGGATCTCGCGCAGGCCTTGTTCGGTGAGGTCCTCCCCGACCACGCGCGCCTTGACGGCGATCGCGCGATGGATGAGCTCCGCGCTGACCTCGGCGCTGGGGTCGGTCGCGGCCTGCGGGTCGGCCTCGATCAGTTCGAGGATGCGCGGGTCCGCGATGAACCCGGCCTTGATGATCTCGCCCAGTCCCGCGACGTAATCGTCCTTGGGCAGCGTGACGAGCGCGTCGAGGTCGCAGAGCACCCCGGCCGGCGGATAGAACGCGCCCACGAGGTTTTTGCCGGCGGCGGTGTTGATCGCGGTCTTGCCGCCGATCGCGGCGTCGACCATGCCAAGCAGTGTCGTGGGAACCTGTACGACGCGTACGCCGCGCAACCAGGCGGCCGCGACCCATCCGCCGAGGTCGGTGACCGCCCCGCCGCCGAGCGCGATAATCGCGTCGGTGCGGGTGAACCCGAGCTCACCGAGCCGATCCCAGCACGCGCCGGCGACCGCGAGGGTCTTGCCCGCTTCGGCGTCCGGTACCTCGATCAGGTGCGCACCGTCACCGAGCGCACCGCGGATCGTCTCGGCCCGCGCGGTCAGCGGGGCGGAGTGGATGATCGCCACCCGTGCCGCTCCGGCGACCATCTCGGCAAGCCGACCGGTCAGGTCACGACCGATGACCACGTCGTACGGCGCGGCGCCGTTGACCGTGACGACGACGCTCATGCCGGCGACTCCTGCAGTAGCCGGGCCAGCTCTGCGGCAATGTCCTGCGGATCGCGATCGGACGTGTCGAACTCAATCGTGGCCACCTCGGCGTACAGCGGCGCACGTTGTTCCATCAGGAAACCGAGGGTGGCGCGTGGGTTGAAGTTAAGCACCGGCCGCGTCGTACCCAGACCGACCCGCTTGGTCGCATTGGCGAGCGAGACCGTCAGCCACACGACCCGGTGGTCGGCCAGCGCGGCACGAGTCTTTGCGTCGAGTACGGCGCCGCCGCCGAGTGACAGCACGCCGGCGTGCTCGGTCAGCGCGTCGAGCACGGCGGCATGCTCGAGCTCCCGGAAGCGTTCCTCACCATCGTCGAGGAAGATGTCGCTGATCGCCTTGCCCGTGCGCTGCTCGATGTCGTGGTCGACGTCGCGAAACGGCAGGCCAAGCGCTTCGGCCAGCAGCGGTCCGACGGTCGACTTGCCCGAACCGGGCGCACCGACCAGGACGACGGCGGGCCGGGTCACTTCACACCCAGGTTGTCGTTGTAGGCGACGATGTTGCGGGTGGTCTCGGTGATGTTGTCGCCGCCGAACTTCTCGATGATGGCGTCCGCGACGACCAACGCGACCATCGCCTCGGCGACCACACCGGCCGCCGGCACGGCGCACACGTCGCTGCGTTGGTTGATCGCGACCGCTTCGTCGCCGGTGGAGATGTCTATCGTGGCAAGCGCCCGCGGCACGGTAGAAATCGGCTTCATCGCGGCGCGTACTCGAAGCTGTTCGCCGTTGGTCATGCCGCCTTCGATGCCTCCGGCCCGGTTGCTGCGGCGCGAAATACCAGCGTCGCCGCCGTCGATCTCGTCGTGTGCGGCCGAGCCGCGGCGCCGTGCCGTCGCGAAACCGTCGCCGATCTCGACTCCTTTGATCGCCTGGATGCCCATCAGCGCAGCGGCCAGCCGCGAATCGAGGCGGCGGTCCCAGTGCGTGTAGCTGCCCAGCCCGATCGGCAGGCCCTCGACCACGACCTCGACGACTCCGCCGAGGGTGTCTCCGGCTTTGCGCGCGGCGTCGACCTCGGCGACCATGGCCGTCGAGGTTTCCGGATCAGCGCAACGCATCGGGTCATCGTCGACTCGTTGCAAGTCACCCGGCGCGGGCACCACACCGTCGGGGGCGACAACCGAGCCGAGCTCGATGACGTGGCTGATGACCTCGGCCCCGGTCGTGAGGCGGATGAAGCTCTTGGCGACGGCGCCGAGCGCTACCCGGGCGGCGGTCTCCCGGGCGCTGGCGCGTTCGAGGACGGGCCGCGCGTCGTCGAACCCGTACTTCTGGATCCCGGCGAGGTCCGCGTGGCCAGGTCGCGGCCTGGTCAGCGGCGCGTTGCGGGCCTGCTCGTCGAGCACCTCCTGAGCGACCGGGTCCGCCGACATCACGGTCTCCCACTTAGGCCACTCGGTATTGCCGACGTGGATCGCAATCGGTGAGCCGAGCGTGCGGCCATGGCGTACGCCGCCGGCCACGGTTACGGCGTCCTGCTCGAACTTCATCCGCGCGCCGCGGCCGTAACCGAGCCTCCGGCGCGCGAGTTCGCCTTGGATCACCTCGGTGGTGATAGGTACGCCCGCAGGCAGACCTTCCAAAATAGCGGTGAGTATCGGTCCATGAGATTCACCGGCGGTGAGCCAACGCAGCATGCCGACGATTCTCTCACCTCGCATTCAGCCACTCCCGCACCGCCCATCCGTCGCGAAAGTCCGCTGATCCGTCGCGAAAGTCCGCTGATCCGTCGCGAAAGTCCGCTGATCCGTCCGTTCGAAGCCAGCTCGATCGAACATTTGTGCCGTTCGGCAGCAAGACTTCGCCGTGGACGCTGCCGAACGATACATTTGTGCGGTTGCGAGGCCGCGAACCGAGCGTTACGTGCGCAACCGTTAGGCGCGCAACGCGACCAGCAGGTAGAGCAGCCACACCGCGCCGAGCATCACCGGACCGAAGGCGACCTGTGTCTTCAGCCCACGAGCCGGCCGATCCCGTACGACGAGCCGCTCGGCGATGATCGATACGACGGCCGCGGGCGCCAGCAGCACACCCCACACAAGTAGCAGGCTCGGCGCGATCTGTCCGATGGCGAGCCCGATGAGGGCGGCCAACTTCACGTCGCCGAAGCCAAACGCCGACGGCGCCGCAAGCGCGATCAGGTAGCAGCCACCGAACAGTCCGGCGCCCGTCAACAGCATCGGAAGCAGCCGGTCGATGGCGTCGTACCCGATGGCGCTCGCCACGCCCACGACGACGGTGAGCGCCACTGCAGGGAGTACGACGAGGTCGGGCAGCCGGTGCAGTCGGATGTCGATCGCGGCCAGTACGACGCCGGCAAGTACGACGACGACGGCCACGGGAACCACGACGGTTGGCAGCAGTCCTAACGGGGTTAGCGCGAGGCAGGCGGCCACGCTCGCGACGACCCGACTACGAACCGAGGCTCCGGCGCCGTAAACCACCGACCAGTGGACGGCGGCCCGGCCCTTCGGCGCGCAAACGATGAGCGCGGCGAGCAACGGCCCGGCCAGGAGGCCTATGCCGGCACACACCAGGACGGCACAGTCCAGGAGGGCACACACGATGACGCCAGTCGCCACATCGCCTCCTCATAGGTCGACGACCAGCCTCACATGCCGACGCGGGTTTTGCGTACTTATACACATCTGCCCGCGGGTCTCCCTGCACAGCTACCCAGGACTAGACGCGCACGCCACGATCTCAACGACGCCGAACTAGGCAGAAAGGAGCGCCGCTCGCATGACGTCGAGGTCCGGATCGCGTCCGGTCATCAGCCGGACCTGTTCCACGGCCTGATGCAGCAACATCAGGCGTCCGCCGGCGACTCGCACTCCCGCGGCCGCCGCCGCACTCATCAGCGCGGTGTCCCCTCCGGCATACACGGCGTCGAGCAACACCGCTCCCCTGCGCCAGGGAGCGTGCGCGAGATGGTCCGCGGCGCCCTGCGGGACCGTGGAGATCACGACGTCAGCCTCGCCGATCAGCGACGCCGCGTCGGTCCAGTCGCGGACCGTGACGGCGATATCCAGTCCGGCGCCGGCCGCGACGACCGGCTGGGCACGTTCTGCGCTGCGCGCGACGACCTCGGCCTGGTGCGCCCCCAGCCTGGCCGTTGCCGCGACGGCGGCCGCGGCGGTGCCGCCCGCTCCCACGATTAGTACCCGCAGATCGTCGACCCGCCCGAGTGCGACCTCGCCGAGCGCGCCAAGCACGCCGTCGACGTCGGTGTTGTACGCCGTCCAGCCCGCGACCGAGTCACCCGAGAAGATCGGCACGAGCGTGTTGGCCGCGCCGATCGCTACGGCGGCATCGGTACGCCGGACCGCCAGCGCCAGCGCCTCTTTCTTGCCGGGCATGGTGACCGAGAGTCCGCCGCATGGCAGCCCGCCGAGTCCGTCGGCGGCGAGCGTGGCGGCCACCGAGGCGAGGTCTCCGGCCGGTACGTCGATCCGCCCGTAGGTCCACCCGTCGAGGCCGAGGTCGGCGTACGCCGCGCGGTGCAGCACCGGCGAAAGAGAATGCGCGATCGGAGAACCGACCACGGCGCAGGCGCGCGCCGTGGTCACCGGGCGGTCAGGCACGACCCGGCGCGCATGAATCGGTCAGCACCAGCCGTTGGCCTTGCACTGCGTGACGGCGGCGTTGAACGCAGCCGGGTCGTTGGTGAAGAAGTGATGGCCGTCCGCGGAGTTGACGACGTAGTAGAGCCACGGGCCGGGTTCGGGGTTGATAGCCGCCTTCATGGACGCTTCGCTGACATTGGAGATCGGTGTCGGCGGCAGCCCGGGCAACACCCGAAGGTTGTACGGGTTAGCGGCGTTCTGCAGGTCCGCGGTGGTCAGATCCTTGCCCGATTTGCCGGCGCCGTACGCCGTCGACGCGTCGATCTGCAGCGGCATGGGAACGGCGAGGCGGTTGTAGATAACCCGCGCGATCTTGCCGCGTTCGTCATCCCACTTCGCCTCTCGCTCGATGAGCGAGGCGATGATCAGAGCGCCGTACGGCGTCTGCGCGACTGCCTTGGCGCCGGCCTCGAAGCCAACCTGCCCGGCCTGCTGCTGGAAGTTGGCGACCATGTTCTGGAGGATCTCCAGCGGCGTATCACCCGGGTCGAGTTCGTACGTGCCGGGCGCGAGGAAACCCTCGAGTACGACGTTGACGTTGGGTACCCACTTCGGCAGGCCCAGATTTTGGACGTCCTTGAGCGCATTCTGCAGCTCGGCTAGCGGCACGTCGCCCTTCTCGGAGATAGCGGCGAGGGTCTGCGCGACGCTATAACCCTCGGGGATCGTCACCTTGCGGGTGAGCCGCGCCGAAGGAGTGAGCAGGAGGTTGAGCGCATTCTTGCCGCTCATCTTGGTCTTCAGGGCGTAGAGGCCCGGCTGGATGGAGTTGGCCTTGCTGTTTTTCTTGGCCGCCTCGGTGAAGGACTTCGCCGACTTGACGACGTCAGACTTCTCTAGGGTGGTGGCGATGGTGCTGAGTGAGTCGCCGGAGTTGACTCGGACGTTGACGGTCTTGTCGCCATTGCCGGCATAGTCCGGCACGGAGCCAAAACCACTGATGAACTGCTTACCGAAGTAGACCGCGGTCGCGGCGATGCCAACCACGATGACCACGAGAAGCGCGACGATTATCGGGTTACGCCGGCGGTTGCCGCCACGACGGCTCTGTCTGCGTAGGTCGTCGGCAATCAGCCCACCCAGCTCGTGCACTCCAGACTCGTGCTGATCGTCGTACACCTCATCAAGCTCCTCAGCACGTCTAGCCACTTGTTGCCCTACTCCCGGTCGTCTCGACACCGACTCGGCGACGAGGTGGTGCGGTTGAAGCCATCGGTGTTGCGGGGACCCCCTCCCCAGAACATCCGAATCTTACGGCCTGATTGCGGTCAGATCCCAGAACTTCGCCGATCCGCCGCATGCGCGGCGTCCAGCCACTGTTGCAAGATCACGACCGCGGCCGCCTGGTCGACGACCGCGCGTTGCTTCTTGCTGTTCATCCCGGCCTGGTGAAGGGCACGGGTCGCACTCACCGTAGTGAGTCGTTCATCTTGCCGCAGTATTGGAATGGGCGCGAGCGCGGTGGCGAGAAGGTCGGCGTACTCATCCGCCGCAGCAACCGCGGCCCCGGCGCGACCGGACAGCCCCGTCGGGCGACCGACGATTACGCCGACGACCTCGTATTCTGTGACGATCGCAGTGATCGCGGCGATGTCGGTGCGGCCGTGCCTGTCACGCTTCAGCGTCTGCAGCGGGGTCGCCAAAATGCCGTCAGGATCACTCACCGCGATCCCCACACGAACCGAGCCAGGGTCAACTGCCAGACGCCGCCCACGGGTCCAACCCGGTGCGCTCATAGCGACCCGGTGACCCGCTGTCCGACCCAGTGCTCGGTACGCCGAAGCCCCTCCGCCGCGCCGGCAGCATTGGTGCCGCCGCCCTGCGCGATGTCGTCCTTGCCGCCGCCACGTCCGCCCATCGGCTCGGCGAGGACCTTGATGATCTCGCCGGCCCCGAGCCGCCATTCACGTGCCTTGTCGTTGGTCGCGACGATGAACGAGGCACCCTTGTCGCTGGTCGTGGTCGCCGCCACCACCGCTGGACGATCGGCGGGGATCCGGCCGCGGATGTCAAGTGCAAGCGAACGCAGGTCGTTGCCGGCCAGCCCGGGCGGGCCTTCGACGCCGACAAACGACACACCGAAGACGTCGGTCGCGCCGGCCGCATAGTCCGCGGCCTTGTCCAGGATCGCGCCGGACTTGAGCTTGGCGATCTCCTTCTCGGCGGCCTTGAGCTTTTCCACCACCGACGCCACGCGGTCCGGGACCTCGTCGGCGGGGACCTTGAAACTCTCCGCGAGCTGCGCGACGAGCACGTGCTCCCGGGCCAGGAACTGAAACGCGTCGAGTCCGACCAGCGCCTCGACCCGTCGTACGCCGGATCCGATCGACGCCTCGGACAGCAGCTTGACCATGCCGAGCTGACCGGACCGCGCAGCGTGCGTGCCTCCGCACAATTCACGCGCGTAGTCACCGACCTCAACGACGCGCACAGTGTCGCCGTACTTCTCGCCAAACAGGGCCATCGCACCGATCTCGCGGGCGTGCTGCTGGGTGGTGAGAAACGCGCGTACCTCGAGGTCGTCCATGAGGATGGCGTTGACTTCCTCTTCGACATCGGCAAGCACGCTGGCCGGTACGGCGCCAGGAGTCAGGAAGTCGAATCGCAACCGCCCGGGTGCGTTGAGTGAACCCGCCTGAGTCGCCGACTCGCCCAAATGGGCGCGGACCGACTGGTGGATCAGATGTGTCGCGGTGTGGGCCCGCGAGATCGCGCGCCTGCGGTTGATGTCGACCGACGCCAGCACACTCGACCCGTCAGTCACCTCGCCGGACAACACGCGGCCGCGGTGCACAATCAGACCCGGCAGCGGACTTTGTACGTCGAAGATCTCGACCTGACCGTCGCCGATGGTGATGATGCCGTTGTCGGGCTGCTGACCGCCGCCTTCGGCATAGAACGGCGTGGAGTCGAGGACAATCTCGATTTCCTCGCCCTCGCCGGCGCCGCGAATCCCCTGGCCGGCGCGGATGAGGCCGGCCACTCGTGACTCGCGTTCGATCTCGGCGTACCCGGTGAAGGTCGTCGTACCGGACGTGTCGAGGATCTTGCGGTACGCCGACGAGTCCGCGCCGCCGAGCTTGCGCCCTGCGGCGTCGGCCTTCGCGCGGTCCCGCTGCTCGCCCATGAGCCGGCGGAAGCCGTCCTCATCGACCGAGATGCCTTGCTCGGCAGCCATTTCGAGGGTCAGGTCGATCGGGAAGCCATACGTGTCGTGCAGCTGGAATGCCTTGTCACCCGAGACCTGAGAGCCACCGGCGCGCTTGGTGTCGGCGACCGCGGTGTCGAAGATCGTCGTGCCGGCGCGCAGCGTGCTCGCGAACTGCTCTTCCTCGGCGTATGCGTAGTCGCTGATCCGCTCATAGTCGGTGTCGACCTCGGCGTACGACGACTTCATCGAGTCACGGGCGATCGAAAACAGCTCCGGGAAGGCCGGGTCGTCGTAGCCGAGCAGGCGCATCGAACGGACCGCGCGACGCAACATCCGACGCAGCACGTAGCCGCGCCCGTCGTTGGCCGGGGTCACGCCGTCGGCCATCAACATCAGGCCGGTGCGCACATGATCGGCGACCACCCGCAGGCGTACGTCGTCCTCGTGGTCGGCGCCGTACTTCTTGCCGGACAGCGCGGCCGCCCGGTCGAGCACGGGGTAGACCTCGTCGATCTCGAAAAGGTTGTCGACGCCCTGCAGCTGGGTCGCCACCCGCTCGAGGCCGAGGCCGGTGTCGATGTTCTTGGCCGGCAGGTCGCCGAGAATCGGGAAGTCGTAGCCCTTGCCCGCGCCCGCCTCGGACGCGCCGCGCTCAAACTGCATAAACACGAGATTCCACAGCTCGACGAAGCGGTCCCCGCCGGTCTCGGGGCCGCCGTCCGGGCCGAACTCGGCGCCGCGGTCGACGAAGATCTCCGAGCTGGGGCCACATGGTCCCGGCACGCCCATGTCCCAGAAGTTGTCCTTGCCGAGCCGCTGAATGCGGGAGGAGTCGATGCCGATCTTGTTGGCCCAAATGTCGTGGGCCTCGTCGTCGTCGGTGTGCACCGTGACCCACAGCAGCGACTCGTCGAAGCCAAATCCGCTGTCGGACTGCGACTTGGTCATCAGCTCCCAGGCGTATCGAGCGGCCTTCTTCTTGAAGTAGTCACCGAAGGAGAAGTTGCCGCACATCTGGAAAAACGAGCCATGTCGGCTAGTCTGACCGACCTCTTCGATGTCGACGGTGCGCACGCACTTCTGCACGCTGGTGGCGCGGTCCCATTTCGGCGCGAGCTCGCCGGTGAAATATGGCTTGAACGGCACCATGCCGGCGTTGACCAGCAGCAACGTCGGATCATTGGAGATGAGACTTGCACTGGGTACGACGGTATGGCCGTTTTCCTCGAAAAAGCCAAGGAACCGCGCCCGGATATCGGAAGTTTTCATTAGTCCTTATTGTCCTCGGCCTTAGCACCGAGCGTGCCGTCGAATCCGACGCCTTCACGGATTTCGACCTCGCGCTGCTTCATGGATACACGTACGTCGTCGGCGAACTTCTTCATCGACGTACCGAAGTCGGCGATGACGTTGCCGGTGCGGTTAGCAAGATGATTGGGAGTGAGCTGTTCGGCGGCCTTCGAGGCCTTGCGCACCACGAGTACCCCGATGGTGATGCCCATGGCGAGCCAGAAGATTCGGCGCATGTCAGCCTCCTACTTCTTGGCCTTGGAGCGGTTGGTCGCGGCCTTGCGCACGCCGTACGTGAACGACGCGACCTTGACCAGCGGGCCCCCGATCGTGCTCGCCACGACCGACGTCAGGGCCGCGGCATTGCTGCCGATACTTGCCGCGCTCGCGGTGATGCCGTCAACCTTCTCCAGATTGGTGTTGACGTGCTTGACCGTGTCGACCGCGTTGCTGAGCAGCGGGGTCGCACCCTCATGCGTCGTACGAATGGCAAGCGTCGCCTCGTCCAGGGTGCGGCCGAGCTTGAGGATCGGGACGGCAAGCAGGAGGACAAGCAACAGAAATGCGCCAGCTGCAATTAACGCGGCGATCTGTCCACCGGACACGGGGTGCTCCTTCATCGTTGACGAACGGGGTCGCGCATGAGACTACCGTTTAGGTCCGCCGGCGCGAACGCCCGTGACCTCACCGGCCCCGCAGTATCCGGCGAATCTTGCCCAGACGCTCACCGATCGCGCGTTCCGCGCCGCGCGCGGTAGGCCGATAGTAGTCGTGCCGGTCGATCTCGTCCGGCGCGTACTGCTGCGCCGCGACGCCTTCGTCGAGCGCGTGCGGATAGACGTAGTCGGTAGCGTGGCCGAGCTTTTTGGCGCCGGCGTAGTGACCGTCGCGCAGGTGCGGCGGCACCGCGCCAAGCGCACCGCGGCGTACGTCCTCGATGGCCTCGTTGATGGCGGCGTACGCCGCGTTGGACTTCGGTGACGTCGCGAGGTGTACGACCGCCTGCGCCAGCGGGATCCGGCCCTCGGGCATGCCGATGAACTGCACGGCCTGCATCGCCGCGACCGCAGTCTGCAACGCGCTCGGATCGGCCATCCCGATGTCCTCACTGGCCGAGATGACCAGACGGCGGGCGATGAAACGCGGGTCTTCACCGGCGGTGATCATCCGCGCGAGGTAATGCAGCGAGGCATCGACGTCGGACCCGCGGATCGACTTGATCAGGGCACTCGCCACGTCGTAGTGCTGGTCGCCGTCGCGGTCATAGCGGACGGCCGCGATGTCGACGGCCTTCGCGACCAGGTCCGAGTCGATCTGCGTAAGCCCGTCGCCGTGGGCGATGTCGGCGGCGGCCTCGAGCGACGTCAGTGCACGCCGTGCGTCGCCGGCCGCCGTACGAACGATGTGATCGAGCGCGTCGGGGGTCAGCTTGTAGTGATCGCCGAGCCCCCGCTCGTCGACCAGCGCACGGGAAATGACCGCCTGCACGTCCTCGTCCGTGAGTGGCTGGAGGGTCAGCAGCAGCGAGCGCGACAATAGCGGCGAGACGAGCGCGAAGAATGGATTTTCGGTGGTCGCCGCGATCAGCGCCACGGTGCGTTGCTCTACCGCCGACAGCAGCGAGTCCTGCTGGGTCTTGGAGAAGCGGTGCACCTCATCGATGAACAGGATCGTCTGCTCGCCGCCGCGCAGCTTGCGCTTGTTGGCCTCCTCGATGACCGCGCGCACGTCTTTGACGCCGGCGTTGAGCGCGGACAACTGCACAAAGCGCCGATCCGTGGCATGCCCGATCACGTGCGCAAGGGTGGTCTTGCCGGTGCCCGGTGGGCCGTAGAGGATCACCGACATCGCGGTGTCACCCTCGACGATCCGGCGCAGCGGCGTACCCGGACCGACCAGATGCTGCTGCCCGACCACCTCATCGAGCCCGTGTGGGCGCATCCGCACCGCAAGCGGCGCATTCGGGTCGTCGGAGTCCGCTCGCTGCTGCGGCTCGTCCGGTGAAGTGATCTCAAACAGCGAAGCCATGTCCACGATGCTAGGCGCCTACACCGACGTACTCACATGCCTGTCGGTGCGGCCCGGCGAATTCGCTTGCGTCGTAGCGTTAAATAGTCCGCATGAGTGAATCAACGCCCGACACCAGCGCGCCCGATCCGGATCAGTCGGCGGCTCAGGAGGGCACCGTAGACGACGTCAAGGCGAAGTTCCTCGACGCGCTTAACCGCAAGAACAAGAAACACAGCGATGACAGTGCCGCCGCAGAGGCGCACGGCGACTCGAAGATCCACGGGGAGCACCGCAAGGCGGGCGGCGGTCGCACCTTCCGCCGCAAGTCCGGCTGACCTAGAACTCGATAACTCCGGCAGACCTTAGAACTCGATGACGAGGCGGCCGCGTACGCCGCCGGCGGCGAGCATCTGCTGTGCCGCCCCGGCCTCTGCGGCCGGAAACGTGCGCGCGACCCGCAACGTCACTACGCCGTCTTCGGTCTGCTGACGCAGCGTGTCGAGCGCTCCTTGCTCCTCGGCATAGGCGCGCACCCACACCGGGTGGCTCACGATCCCACGCTCTTCGGCGACCTTGAAACCGCGTACCGCCGCGAGCGCTCCTCCGTCGCGGATGGCCGGAATCACCAGTTCGTTGAGCAGTGCGCCGTCCGCAACAGCATCTACGCCGTCCGGCTCGATTTCGCGAACCCGCGCCGCTAGGTCGTCGCCGCGCGGCAGGATTACGTCGGCCCCGAGTGCCTTAACTAGCTCGGTGTCCTTTTCGGCCGCATCGGCGATGACCCGCAGTCCATCGGCCTTGGCCAATTGCACCGTGTAGCCGCCGAACGCGCCGGCCGCGCCGGTGACGAGCAGAGTCTGCCCAGGGCGCAGCTTCAACAGGTCGAGCGCGAGCCGCGCGGTGAGCCCGTTCATTGGCAGGGTCGCAGCCTCGACGTGGCTCGTGCCGGCGGGGGCCTTCGCCACTGAACCGACCGGGAGTACGAGACTCTCGCTGTAGCCGCCGTGCGCACCCTTCGGGATGACGATCCCCATGGCTCGGTCGCCCACCTTCAGGTCGGTCTGCGTGTCGGGGCCGATCTCGTCGATGACACCGGCCGCGTCCATACCTGGAACGTACGGCGGCTCGATTGTCTGCGTGTCGTTCGGCCGGCGCTGTTGACCGGTCGGGATGTAGGTGTCGGTCGGGTTGACGGCCGCTGCGGAGACCTTGAGCCGCACCTCACCCGGACCCGCGTGTTGCTCGGGTACGTCGTACACCTGAAGAGCCTGCGGCCCGTTGAACTCCATGACGCCTACGACACGCATTTTTAATCGACCTTTCGTGGGAGGTGCTGTTTGGAATCGGGTTACTTGGTGGCGGCGAGCGCGTCCTTGATAGCGGCCAGCAGCAGCGCTACCGAATCCGGCCGCGCGTTGGGGCCCATCAGGCCGATCCGCCATACGGTCGAGGCGAACTTGCCCGCTCCCGCGCCGATCTCGATGTTGTATTCGCTGAGCAGGTAGCCGCGGACCTTCGCCGAGTCGGCGCCCTCGGGCACCTTGACGGTGGTCAGCTCGGGCAGCCGGAAACCGTCCTGCGCGAACAGCTCGAGGCCCATCTCCTGCAGGCCGTCCTGCAGCGCTTGCCCGGCGGCGTAGTGTCGCGCGGCGACGTTTTCCAGACCCTCGGCGAGTACCCGCTTGAGTCCGGCGTGCAGGCTGCGAACCATCGCAACCGGCGCGGTGTGGTGGTAGGTGCGGCCGCCGGTGGCCTCACCGACGTACCCGCCGAGCATGCCGAGGTCGAGGTACCAGGACTGCGGCTTCTCGATGCGGCGCTCGAATCCGCGATCGGAGATGGTGAACGGCGCTAGCCCGGGCGCGACGCCCAGGCACTTCTGGGTGCCGGCGTAGCCGACGTCGATGCCCCACTCGTCGGCGCACAGCTCAATCCCGCCGATCGAGGTGACGGCATCGGCGATCAACAGCGCGTCGCCCTTGAGCGCGCCGAGCGCTGCCATGTCCGATCGCACGCCGGTCGAGGTCTCGGCGTGTACGGCGGCAATCACCTTCGGGTTTGGGTGCGCATCCGCGACCTTCTGCGCGTCTACCGGCGTACCCCACTCATGGTCGACTCGTACGACCTCCGCACCGGCGCGGGCGGCGACGTCGCACATCCTCTCACCGAACAAGCCGTTGACGGCGATGACCGCGACGTCACCGGGTCCGACCGTATTGACGAACGCGGCCTCCATGCCGGCCGAGCCGGTCGCCGACAGCGGCAGGGTGCGCTTGTTGGTCGTCCCCCACGCCGTACGCAGATCCGCGCACGTGTCGTCGAGGATCCGCAGGAACTCCGGATCGAGGTGTCCGAGCAACGGCAGGCCGAGCGCGGCAGTCGCTTCCGGATAGGCGTTTGTCGGCCCGGGACCGAAAAGATGACGTTCGAGGATGGGGTGCGAGTTCTGATCAGCCATGCCTTCAACTTACTGATCCGCCAAATCGCGGTTCAGAGAGGTGCAACCAGAAGGGGTTGCATCGCGGTGCCGATGGCGCCGTCGTTGTCGGCGAGGTCGGCCCGCGCGATCCCCACCCCGTCGTTCGCCAAGGTCGTCTGGGCATCCATATAGACCCATTCGCCTACCGGATGGCGAAGCAGCGTCAGGGTCATAGTCGGCGGGATGAATAGCCACTCGCCGAACGGGAGCGCGTTGGACAAGCCGTTGGCCGAGTCGGCGACCGTGAGTGCGTGCTGAAGCCCGGTCAGTTCGCGTCCGGCGATCAGCGGGATGCGCATCCGGGTCCAGACCTTCGACGGGCCCTGTTGGCCGTAGCTGCCGAGTGCAAACCGCCATTCGATGGCCTCGCCGTACCCCCACCGTCCGATACCTGGGAAGTAGGTCTGCGGTTGCTCATCCGGGAGTGGTTCGACCGCCTGGTCGTGTACGCCGAGGTCGGGCGGCTGGGCACCGGTTGCGATATGCCAGGCGCTGGCGTGTACGACGACCTCCCCGCCGACCGACATCGACGCTTCACTCTTACGGACCCGGCTGCCCGGCCGCGTAACGGCGACCTCGACGGTGCATTCCGCACGCGGGATCGGCCGCAGGAAGTCGACGGTGACGCGTGCCAGTCGCAGGCCCGGACCGCCGGCGAGATCGTCCATGCAGGTCGCCAGCAACGCCGAAGGTGGACCGCCATGCTGGCTATCGGCGTTCCATGGACTCATCGTCGCGAACGTCGGTTCGAACCGCCCGTCGCCCTTCGGAAGATAAAACGCCTCGGGCAGATCCACAGACTCGGTCATGCGCCGTACGTTAGTCGACCGGTTGGTGAGCTCAGCAATGACGCCCAGCCCTCACCTAAACCCAAATATGCCCGGCACAACCAGCACCACGATGGTCGCCCACCCCGCGAATACCGGCAAATACCCCGTCTGCCACCGCTCCAGACGCACCGCCGGAGCCTTCCCGCCAAGCAATCGGCCGATGAGCCAGGCCGTCACCGCAAGATTCGCTAGCAGCACCAGATTCAACCCGAGTGCCGCGATCCGATTAGGCGTGAACCCGAACTCCCCGACCCGTGCCACCATCGATCCCAGCACCAGGACATCGAGCACGATCGCCGCGCCCACCGCGGCAAGGCGGAGCGCATCCATCAACCCCGCTGATCGTCCGGACTCCCGGGCGGAGATCCCGTAGACCACAAGCCCCAAGACGACCAACAGCAGGACATCGAACACGATTAGCAAATTGCGGTCGAACTCGTGCCCAACACCGGCCACCAGGTAGCCAACCGCGGACACCACCAGCATCACGGCAAACAGCGGCGTGAATATCGCCGTCAGCACGGGCGCGAGGTTTTCGATGACACTCTTTTTCTCCTCGACGAGCCACGCCGCAACGACGGTGGCACCCGCTGCACCCGAGGGGGCAACCCAGAGCATGACGCCCTCGATGGCATGCGGCGCGATAGGCGTCAGCACGAGCGCCGACAGGCCAAGCAGTACGCCGCCGCCGAGGGCGATGAGCGCGTAGTAGATCCCCCACTCTCCGGTGAACCGGATGAAGTCCATGCGCCGTCCCGGCGAACGTACGTCGCCGCCGACGTACGCCACACCGACGACGAACCACAACACAATCGGCAGGTGGATCGCCACCAGCACGTCGGTGGTCGCATTGTGAGCGAACGGGAAGACGTTTATCGCGACCGCGAGCACGACTACCGGTGCGGCGAGCGCGAACATCCGATTGCGTGGCATCCGGCGTACCACCGCAAGGTATCCGGCGAGCACCGGCAGCACGAAAAAGCCGACGTCCCGCACGAACCACATGCTGGTCGCATCGGGCGCCCCCGAGAAGAGCCGACCAACTTGGAGCAGCACGGCCGTCAGAACCGCGAACCCGAGCATCATCACCAGCGGTCCGCGGCCACTTCGGCCGGGGCGCGGCATCGCGAGCTGCTTCCAGAGCCGGTCGCCGTGTTCGCGGGCGTATTCGGCGGTAATGGCGTCCACCGCGCCGAGTCTCCTGACCGCGATCAGGAACGCCTCCTCGCGAGAGAGCCCTGCCGACCTCAGCTCGTCGACCTGTTCGCGCAGGTGACTCTCGAGCTCCTCAGCGTCAGCTGCATCAACGGCGCGCCCACACAGGATGGCCTGCCGCCACTCACCGATCAGGCTTTCGACCGTATCCATGCTCATGTTCCCGCGGCCGGAAACGCCGGACCCCAGATACTTCCAAGCGTCCGTGTCGCGGCGACCCACTGGTTCCGCTGTTCGGCCAGCTGGGCGAGGCCGGAGTCCGTGATGTCGTAGTAGCGACGCCGCCTGCCCTCGGACGACTTCCCCCATTCGGCGCTGATGTACTCCAGCCGCTCCAGGCGGTGAAGCAGCGGGTAAAGCATGCCGTCGGTCCACTCGAGATCCCCGCCGGAGAGCTCGCGCACCCGCTTGAGAATGGCGTACCCGTAGCTCCGCTCCTTCGCGAGGATCGCGAGCACCAGTGGGGTCGCCATAGCGGCGACCAGATCCTTGTCGATATTCATGGCGCCTCCCAGGTATGCCAGCATACCTTGTAGCGCTAGGCATTGTAGTTATAGGCATTGACGGTCGAGGTGAGCCGATCGCGGCGTCCCGACCGCAGCTGCTATCGGGCAGACAACGGGGTACGACGAGCCGCGCGCTCGCCGTACCCCGGCACTTCTTTGGTTATCGGTGCTACTTATCTTTTGCGGCGACCTCCGCCTGGTACTTCTCGGTCATGTGCGCGACCGCGGCGAGCTGCTGATCGGAGTACTCCTTCTGCTTACCGCTGGCGATATCGCGCGCCTCGATCGTGGCGGCGGACTGGCCCTGGAACTGCGGCATCACGTGCTGCGCGATGAGCTCGTAAGACCGTCGGGTGGCCTCGGGGTTGGCCCACTCGTGCGCCATCAACAGCATCGTGCCGAACCCCTTGGACTGATTCTTGAGCTTCTCCACCTGGGCTTTGGCGTCCTCCACCGTGCCGATCACGCCTACGCCGGCCTCGTTGACGAAGTCGATCATCTCTTTGAGGTTGTGGCCCTCGACGCCCATCTGCGGGAACGCGGCAATCTTCTGGAAGTAGTTGAACCACTGCTCGATGCCGAACTCGACGTCCTTGTAGGCCTGCTCACGGGTCTCGGCGATGTGCATGATTCCGACCAGCCGCCACGCGTCGCGGTCGACGGTGACGCCGTAGGTCTCGGCACGCTCTTCCATGACGTCCCAGTGCAGCGCGAGCGCGTCGAAACCGTCGGCGGTCAGGGTGGCGCCAATTGATAGCAAGCCGAGCCCGTAACGGCCGGCGAGGCGCGGTCCGCTGGGTGAGGCGACGGCCGCGACCGCGATCTCGAGCTCCTTGGAGTACGGCGCCAGATGCAGATGAGCGTTGATGAGGTTGTGCGTCCTGGTCTGCTGGGTGACCGTTTCGCCCTTGAGCAGACGTACGACGATGTCGAGGGCCTCCGGCAGCAACTCGCGGGTGTCGGTCGGGTCCAGCCCGATCATGGCCGAGTCCGTGGGTAGGGACCCGGGTCCGACGCCGAGCATGACCCGCCCACGGGTCATGTGATCGAGCAGCACCATGCGTTCGGCGACCCACAGCGGATTGTGGTAGCTCAGCGAGGTGACGCCGGTGCCGAGTCGGATGTTCTTGGTCCGTTCGGCGGCCGCCGCGATGAAGATCTCCGGCGACGCGATGATCTCACTGCCGGCGGAGTGATGCTCACCGATCCATGCCTCGTCGTACCCGAGCCGGTCCAAATGCTCCACCAGTTCCAGGTCTCGCTGGATGGCCAGCGTCGGGTTCTCCCCGGCCGGGTGAAACGGGGCCATGAAAATGCCAAAGCCAAGTCTGTCGCTCACAGTGTGCTCCCTTGCTTCGCGGAGGCGGTTCGCCGAGCCGTGACCGATATCACGGAGCCGCCTTGCACCAGTCCTAGCACACTTCCAAGTGCGGACCAAGGAATGCATTGAGCGCCGTACCACAACCTGGTCGACGGAGCTCGGAAGCCGTGAGTATACTAAGCGGTACAGAGTAATGAGGACCAGCGCTAAGCCCTGACTTGCTGGCCGGCAACCCTCTTTTTGCGGCGGGGTGCCTCAGGTGATTACTCGGCAAGATCATTGCAAGCGCGAAAAGGAGAACACCCGTGTCTGACCCCGCGTCGCCTGACGCTCCCCTGTCCTACCGCCTCCTCACCGGCACCGACGACCGCTCGTTCTGCGAGAAGATCTCCGCAGCCCTGGACGACGGCTACGTCCTCTACGGCAGCCCTTCGGTGACCGTCAATGCCGGCCAGGTCGTCGCCGCTCAGGCCGTTGTTCAACCCCACATCCTTACGCATACCCAGGAGACCTCATGACGTACGCCGGAGACCTGACCGTCAGCCAAGCCGTCGACAAACTGCGCGAGGGTGCCGTACTCGTCGACGTACGCACCGTCGACGAGTGGGAGCAGGTCGGCGTACCGGTCACCGATGACGTGGGTACGCCGGCCGTTTTCGTCGAGTGGAACCGTGGCGACGGCTCTCGCAATCCCGACTTCTTGGACGAGATCGCCGACCTCAAAGGAAAAGAGATCCTCTTCCTGTGCCGCTCCGGTCGTCGTTCGATCGACTCGGCCGTCGTCGCTACCGAGGCGGGCCATACGGCGTACAACATCCTCGGCGGCTTCGAGGCCGACGGTGGATGGCAACAGAGCGACCAGCCATGGAAGAAGAAATGACGATGCCGCGACTGGACCCCAACGCAGAGCGCGACCTCGTTGCCGGCTGGAGCCCGCAGACACGAGCGGTGCGCGGCGGACTGGACCGGACCCCGTTTGATGAAACCTCCGAGGCGCTCTTTCTGACATCGGGTTACGTCTTCGAGTCGGCCGAAGCCGCGGAGGCGTCGTTCGCCGGCGAGGTCGAACGCTTCGTCTACTCGCGCTACGGAAACCCAACCGTCGCGGCTTTTCAGGAACGGCTGCGGCTCCTCGAAGGCGCCGAAGCCTGCTTCGCAACAGCAAGCGGGATGTCTGCCGTATTCAATGCCCTTGCAGCCCTGCTGGCCGCCGGCGATCGCGTAGTCGCCTCGCGCAGTCTCTTCGGGTCCTGCTTCGTCGTACTCAATGAGCTCCTGCCGCGGTGGGGCGTCCAGACCGACTTCGTCGACGGCAGCGACCTCGCGCAGTGGGAGGCAGCCCTCTCGACCCCGGCCACCGCCGTCTTCTTCGAGTCACCGTCCAACCCACTGCAGGAGCTGGTGGACGTGCGTACCGTCAGCGAGCTCGCGCACGCGGCTGGCGCCCAGGTGGTCGTCGACAACGTCTTTGCTACCCCGCTGCTGCAGAGCAACCTCGAGCTTGGCGCAGATGTGGTCGTCTATTCCGGCACTAAGCACATGGACGGTCAAGGGCGGGTCCTCGGCGGCGCGATCCTCGGGACCGACGACTTCGTCAACGGTCCGGTCAAGCACCTGATGCGCCATACAGGCCCGGCGCTCAGCCCGTTCAACGCGTGGACGCTGCTCAAGGGCCTGGAGACGATGTCACTGCGCGTGGACTACTCGGTGCGGTCGGCGCTGACGATCGCCGGCTGGCTGGAAAGTCAGCCCGCCGTACGCCGGGTGCTCTATCCCTACTTGGAGTCACATCCGCAGCACGAACTGGCGACGCAGCAAATGAGCGGCGGCGGCACGGTGATCACCTTCGAGCTCGACGCCGGCGCGGGCACGGGTAAGGACGCGGCCTTCGCGCTCCTCAACGGCCTGCGCACGATCGACATCTCCAACAACCTCGGCGATGCGAAGTCCCTGATCACTCATCCGGCGACGACCACGCACCGGGCGATGGGTCCGGAGGGCCGAGCGGCGATCGGACTGAGCGACGGCCTCGTCCGGCTGTCGGTCGGGCTCGAAAGCACCGACGACCTGATCAAGGACCTCGACGCCGCCATCTCTGCGCGTCCCTAAACCGACCGTCCGCGAGCTCCTAGCGCACGACTCATGAGTACGTACCGTCGTGCGGGCGTTTCTCGTCGCCAAAAGGTCACATATGTACCGTTTCGCAACAGGTCCCGTAAGACTTTGCTGCAGATTGGCACAAATGTACGATGGATGATCGGACGTTCGGCGCGTTCATGACGGATCGTCAGGCAACTTCCCCGGATCGTTAGGCAACTTCCCGAGGATCGTTTGGCAACTTCACGCGGATCATCGCGCAACCTCCCGCGGATCGTCGCTAGGACTTGGGCTGGGCGGCCTCGGGCTTGGCGTCCACGCCGGCTTCCTTGCGCTGCTGCGCGGTGATCGGCGCCGGCGCCTGCGTGAGCGCGTCGTATCCGCCCCCGGACTTCGGAAACGCGATCACGTCGCGGATCGAGTCCGATCCGTGCAGCAGCGAGACAATGCGATCCCAGCCGAAGGCGATGCCGCCATGCGGCGGGGCGCCGTACGCGAACGCGTCGAGCAGGAAGCCGAACTTCTCTTGCGCCTCCGCCTCGGTGAGACCCATGATCTCGAAGACGCGCTCTTGTACGTCGCGGCGGTGGATACGAATCGAACCACCGCCGATCTCGTTGCCATTGCAGACGATGTCGTATGCGTACGCCAGCGCGCTGCCCGGGTCGGTGTCAAATGTATCGAGAAACTCCGGCTTGGGCGAGGTGAAGGCGTGATGTACGGCGGTCCATTTGCCGGAGCCGACCGCCACATCGTCGGTCTCGGAGGCAAGCTCGAACATCGGCGCGTCGACGACCCAGAGGAACGACCACGCCGACTCGTCGATGAGGCCACAGCGGCGAGCGATCTCCAGCCGCGCGGCGCCCAGCAGCTCACGGGTCGACTTCACCGCTCCGGCACCGAAGAAGACGCAGTCGCCGCGCTTCGCTCCAACGTGCGCGGCCAGTCCGGCGCGTTCAGCGTCTGACAAGTTCTTTGCGACGGGACCGGTCAGCTCGCCGTCCTCGGCGACAAGAACGTAGGCAAGGCCTTTAGCACCACGCTGTTTGGCCCAGTCCTGCCACGCGTCGAGCGCCCGCCGTGCCTGCGAGGCGCCGCCCGGCATCACCACGGCCCCGACGTACGGCGCCTGGAAGACCCGGAACGGCGTGTCCTTGAAGTAGTCGGTGCACTCGGTCAGCTCTAGATCGCAACGTAGATCGGGTTTGTCCGATCCATAGCGGCGCATCGCATCGTCGTACGTGATCCGCGGCAACGGCGTCGGCAACTCGTGCCCGATCAGGCTCCACAGCGCCTTGACTACTGCCTCGCCGAGCTCGATCACGTCTTCTTGGTCGACGAAGCTCATCTCGATATCGAGCTGCGTGAACTCCGGCTGGCGGTCGGCGCGGAAGTCCTCGTCGCGGTAGCAGCGGGCAATCTGGAAGTAACGCTCCATGCCAGAGACCATCAGCAGCTGCTTGAACAGCTGCGGGCTCTGCGGCAACGCGTACCACGATCCTGGCGACAACCTGGCCGGCACAAGGAAGTCGCGCGCGCCTTCAGGAGTCGAGCGAGTCAGCGTGGGCGTCTCGATCTCGACGAAGTCCCGATCGGCGAGCAGGTCGCGGGCAGCCTTGTTTACCTTGCTGCGTAAGCGAAGTGCGGCCGCGGGACGCTCCCGACGCAGGTCAAGGTAGCGATACTTCAGTCGGGTCTCTTCGCCGACCTCGCCCGAACCCTGTCCATCGACCTGGAACGGGAGCGCCGCGGACTCGTTGAGCACCGTCAGCTGGTCGACGTACACCTCGATCTCCCCCGTCGGAAGCTCAGGGTTTTCGTTGCCCTCTGGGCGCTTTTCTACGACGCCGGTGACCGCGATGCAGAATTCGGAGCGCAGCTTGTGCGCTTGCGCGGCCATATCACCCTCGCGGAAGACGATTTGCGCGACGCCGCTTGAGTCACGCAGGTCGATGAAGATGACGCCGCCGTGATCACGCCGCCGCGACACCCATCCGGCGAGCGCGACGGTCTGGCCGCTGGTCTGTGCGTTGAGGCTGCCAGCGAGGTGCGTGCGAATCACGATTGCTCCTTTTGAATAACGGCGACGAGACGATCGGCCTCGGATGGCGTCCAGGTCTCGGGGTCAGCGGCGATCTGTTCGCCGCTGCGAATGTCTTTGATCTCGTGCGCGCCGTCGTCTCCGACGAACCACACGAAAGGGATGCCGCGCCGATCGGCGTACTTGATCTGCTTGCCGAACTTCGCAGCGCTTGGCGAGACTTCGGTCGGTATCTGCCTGCTGCGTAACGACTTCGCGACTCGGTCGCTGTCTCGACGACGTTCCTCATCGGTCACGGCGACCAGTACGGCGGTTGGTACGCCGCGGGTGGCGGTCACCATCTGCTCGCCGATCAGCCGGCTCACCAGCCGGCTGACCCCGATTGAGAGCCCAACGCCTGGGTACGTCGTCTTGCCGTCGGATGCGAGCTTGTCGTAGCGACCGCCGGAGCAGATCGAGCCAAGCGCCTCGTGCCCCGCCAGCACCGTCTCGTAGACGGTACCGGTGTAGTAGTCGAGTCCGCGGGCGATCTTGAGGTCGGCCACGAGGAATCCCGGCGCGTCCTCGGCCGCCGCGGTGACTACTCGAGCAAGTTCCTCGAGACCCTCATCGAGCAGGTCACCCTGTACGCCGAGGGCGCGCACTTGATCGACGAACGACTCGTCGGTCGCGCTGATGGAGGCTAACGCGAGACACTGCTTCGCTTGCTCCGCAGTCAATCCGTCCGCCGCGAGGAGGTCAGCGACCTTGTCGGGGCCGATCTTGTCGAGCTTGTCTATATGGCGGAACACTGCGGCGGCGTCGTCGATGTCGATGCCGCGATAGAACCCTTCGGCCAGCTTGCGGTTGTTGACGTGCATCCGCGCCTGACCGAGGTCGAGGGCGGCAAACGCGTCCGCGATCACCAGCGGTAGTTCGACTTCGAAGGTCGACGACAGTGTGTCCCGATCAACGACATCGATATCGGCCTGGATAAATTCGCGGAACCTGCCGTTCTGTGGGCGTTCTCCGCGCCAGACCTTCTGGATCTGGTAACGCTTGAACGGAAACTCGAGCTTGCCGGCATTCTCCAGGACGTAACGCGCAAACGGCACGGTCAGGTCGAAATGCAGCGCCAGCTGATCGTGATCTCGCTCGTCGGCGTGCACCCGACGTACGGCGTAGACCTCTTTGTCGATCTCGCCCTTGCGCAGCAAGAAGTCCACGTGCTCGACGGCTCGTGTCTCGATGCCGCTGAATCCGTGCAGTTCGAACGTCTGCCGCAGCGTGTCGAGCACGTGTTGCTCGACGACTCGTTCGCGCGGCAGCCATTCGGGAAAACCCGTCAGCCGGGTAATGCGGGACATGTAGACCTTTCGGAATTATTGAGGGTGTTAGCCGCGCCCCGCGAGCCTTTCGAGCACGAACGGGTTGGTACGGCGTTCGGCGCCGATCGTCGTCTGCGGTCCATGGCCGGGCAGTACGACGGTCGCGTCGTCCATCGGCAGGCAGACCCGCTCGATGGAGTCCATCAGCGTCTCGTGCGATCCACCCGGGCCGTCGCTGCGGCCGACCGAGCCTTGGAACAGCGTGTCGCCGGAGAGCACGACCTGCGCGTCGGGATGCTCGAACTGGAACACCACCGAGCCTTGGGTGTGGCCGGGTGTGTGCCGCGCGGTCAGCTGTACGCCGACAATATCGATCGTCGTACCATCCTTGAGCTCTTCGAAGGTGTCGAACGTGGGTGGTTCCTTGCCGCCAAGCATCTGCGCGATGCCCTGACCATGCCAAGCAAGCGGGTCGGCGGCCATCTCGGCATCGTCGCCGTGGAGGTAAGGGACCATGTCGTATCCGTCGACGAGGGGCGTGACCGACCAGGTGTGGTCGAGGTGCGCGTGCGTAAGAGCGATCGCGACAGGTTTGAGCCTGTGCTCTTTGAGCAGCTCGGTCAGCCCGGGCATCGCGTCCATGCCTGGATCGACGACGATGCACTCCGCGCCCGCTTCGGAAGCGAGTACGTAACAGTTGGTCTGGAAGGCGCCAGCAGGAAATCCGGTAAGTAACACTCGTCAAGGCTACCGACCCGCCTGTAGTGATTTACGTCCGAACCTCGGTTCACTCCCCGATGACCTCCCGAGGTGCGCAGACAGCGGTCGGTAGACTGTCGTGCGACCGCGCCCTAGGAGGGCCCCGAAGAGGAGAACTGTGTCCACCAGCAAGCAACGCCGCGACGCCGCTCATCGCAAACTCGAACGCCAGCTGCAACGTCGCGAGGAACTTGCCGCACAACGCCGGAAACAGACCATCCTCATGTCGGTCATCGGTGCCGTTGTCGTCGTTGCGCTCGGCGTATGGATCGTGGTCGCCAATACCAAGGACGACAGCAACGCTGCGGCGGCGGGCAAGTGTCATTATGTCGCCAGTGCGACGAGCCAAGGGGGACCGGGCGCGCCGAAGGACACCACCCCGGCGACGTCGGGCAAGATCAAGCTCAAGGTCACCACCAGCCAGGGTGACATGCAGTTCACCCTCGACCGCGCCCTCGCACCCTGCGCTGTCAACAGCTGGGATCACCTGGTTACCACCAACTTCTACGACAACTCTCCGTGCCACCGACTGACGACCTCGCAACTGAAGGTCTTGCAGTGCGGCGATCCGACCGGCACCGGCACCGGCGGCCCCGGCTACTCGTACGACGAGGAACCCCCGACCAAGAGCGACCCGTACCCGAAGGGGTCGATCGCGATGGCCAACAGCGGGTCTAAAGGCACGACCGGCAGCCAGTTCTTCATCTGTTACGAGTCCTGCAGCGGGGCGCTCGGCACCGACTACAGCCTGGTCGGTGAAGTGACTTCGGGTCTGGACGTCGTACAAAAAGTCGCGGATGCGGGTTCGGACAACAGCAATGGCGACGGAGATGGCAAGCCCAAACTGCCGATAACGATCACCTCAATCGCGAAAGAGTAGGCCTCTGCGCAGAGCGAGGAATACGAGCTTGCGGACGGTCAGTCGGTGACGCGGTACGCGTCGTAAACCCCGTCGACGGTGCGCACCCGGTGAAGCACGTTGACCAGGTGCTTGGCCTCGGCGAGCTCGAAAGTGAACCGGCTGATCGCGATCCGGTCCCGCCCGAGATGGATATTGGCGGACAGAATATTGACCTTCTCGTCAGAGATGACGCGGGTCATGTCCGAGAGCAGCCCCTGCCGGTCAAGCGCCTCGACCTGGATCGCGACGAGGAATATCGCCGTACTGCCGGCGTCCCACTCGACGTCGATCAGCCGTTCTGGCTCGTTTTTCAGCGCCTTGCTGTTGGTGCAGTCCTCGCGGTGCACGCTGACCGTGCCACCGCGCGTGATGAAGCCGAGAATCTTGTCACCGGGCACCGGCGTACAACATCGCGCCAGTTTGACCCAGATGTCCTTGTGACCCTTGACCGTGACGCCCACGCCGGTGGAGTCACGTCGCGCGGTAGACCGGCGCGGCTTGATCTCGATCTCCTCGGGCGCCTCGGCCGGCGCCGTATCGGCAGACATCAAGCCCACGAGTTTCGCCACGATATTGGTCGAGCTGACGTGGTTTTCACCGATCGCCGCGAACATCGCGTTGACGTCGGCGTAGTCGAGTTCGGTCGCGAGATCCTCGATCTGCCGGCCAGACAGGATCTTCTGCAGCGGCAGGCCGGCCTTGCGCATCGCGCGAGTCAGCGCCTCCTTGCCATGCTCAATGGCATCTTCACGTCGTTCGCGGGCGAACCAGTGCCGAATCTTCGTGCGTGAACGTGGCGCCGCGACGAACTGCAACCAGTCCCGAGACGGTCCGGCCGTTTCGGACTTCGAGGTCAAGATCTCCACGACATCGCCGTTGGACAGCGTGCTGTCGAGCGGTACGAGTGCGCCGTTGACCCGCGAGCCGACACAGTGGTGACCGACCTCGGTGTGGACCGCGTATGCGAAGTCGACCGGCGTCGCGCCTCCGGGCAGATGGATCACCGACCCGTTGGGGGTGAAGGCAAACACCTCGCCGGCACTGAGGTCGTGGCGCAGTGTCTCGAGGAATTCGCCGGACTCTTTGGTCTCGCCCTGCCACTCCAGTAGGTGCCGCACCCACTGCATGTCATCGGCGCCATTGGCGGCGGACTTCGGCGGCTGGTGGCCGGAGGACTTGCCGTTGCTCTTATAGCGCCAGTGCGCCGCGATCCCATACTCGGCGATGCGGTGCATCTCATGGGTACGGATCTGCAACTCGACTGGTTTGCCGTTGGGACCGATCATCGTCGTGTGCAGGGAGGAGTACATGTTGTACTTCGGCGTCGCGATGTAGTCCTTGAACCGGCCCGGCATCGGCGTCCACGTCGCATGGATCAAGCCCAGCGCGGCGTAGCAGTCGTTGACGCTGTCGACCATGACACGAATCCCGACCAGGTCGTAGATATCCGTGAACTCGCGTCCACGCACCACCATTTTCTGGTAGATCGAGTAGTAGTGCTTCGGGCGCCCGGTGACCTCGGCCTGGATACCGGCTTCTTTGAGCTTGGTGCGCACCTCGTCCATGAACGCGCCCAGAAAGCTGTCACGCGACGGCGTGCGTTCGGCGACCATTCGGGCGATCTCGTCGTACCGCTTGGGATGCAGCGTCGCGAACGCGAGGTCCTCGAGTTCCCACTTCACGGTGTTCATGCCCAGCCGATGAGCCAACGGCGCGAGCACCTCGAGAGTCTCGCGCGCCTTCTTCTCCTGTTTGGCCGGCGGCAGGTGGCGCAGCGTGCGCATGTTGTGCAAGCGGTCGCATAGTTTGATGACCAGCACTCGAGGGTCCTTGGCCATGGCGATGAGCATCTTGCGGATGGTCTCGGCCTGCGCGGCCTGGCCGTAGGTGACCTTGTCGAGTTTGGTGACGCCGTCGACCAGATGCGCCACCTCGTCACCGAAGTCACCACGCAACGACTCGAGGGTGTATCCGGTGTCCTCGACGGTGTCGTGCAGCAGCCCCGCAACGATCGTGGTCGTGTCCATGCCGAGGTCAGCGAGAATAACTGCAACGGCGAGCGGGTGGGTGATGTAGCGGTCGCCGGACCGCCGCATCTGTCCTTCGTGGTAGTGGTCGGCAGTGTCGTACGCGCGCTGCAGCAGTGCCAGGTCCGCATCGGGATGATGCGCCCGGTGCGAGGTGACGAGCGGTTCGAGGACCGAGGACACGCCGGACCCACGCGGACCCGGCGCAAACGCGCGCACGATGCGCTGACGTACCCGACGTCGGCGGCTATGGCCGGGTGCCTGAGTGGACGTGCCGGTGCTCGAGGCGGCGGCCATTACCGTCGCCGGTACGCCGGGCGGGCCGGGCTTAGGGATTGCCGGGGCCGTCTTCTCTACGCCGGCCGGTACGGCGTCGGCGTCGGTCTTGGCCTTCTCTTCGGGACTCATCGTCCACCCCCTTTCGACATTGCCGCGGGGATCAATCTTATGACTGCTCGCTGTACTCCCGCAGCGGGAGTACGGCGCGGGTGGCGCGCTAGGGCGATGCCTAGACTGTCATCGCCGTGTTGAACGTCAGATCGGCCGCCTGCATGGCCTTCGCGCCGCCAAGTGCCTCGATCTCAAGCAGCACCCAAGAATCGACGACCTCCGCGCCGAGTTTGCGCATCAGCGTCGCGGCCGCGACCATGGTGCCGCCGGTCGCCAGGACATCATCGACGAGCAGCACGCGATCACCCTTGTTGACCGCGTGCGGACCGATCTCAATCGTTGCCTCGGCGTACTCCAGTGCATAGCTCTCCGTCACCGTCGGTGCCGGCAGCTTGCCGGCCTTCCGGATCGGTACGACGCCTGCGCCGAGTTTGTAGCCGATGGCCGCGCACAGCAGAAAGCCGCGGGCCTCGATGCCGGCGACCAGGTCGACGCCGCCCTTGGCCGTTACCTGCTCGGCGATCAGATCGACGACTCGAGCGAAGGCACTGCCGTCGCAAAATAACGGGGTGAAGTCCCGGAACAGCACACCCTCACTCGGAAAGTCCGGTGTCTCCAGCACGTGCGTGCTGACGACTGAGGTGATCTCGTTCTGGTCGGTCAATCCCGTCATTTGCGTCCTGACTTTCGCTGTGGTTTGTCGCCTGGCGCGGGCTCGGTGCCGGAATCGTTGCCACTTGTCGTAGCCGAAGAATCCGATGGATCCGACTCTCGTGCTGGTTTCCGTTGCGAGATTACCGAGGTACGCCGCGGCGTTCGCGCCGCTCTGGTGGGTTCGCCTGCGGCCGGTGCGGGCGCCTCGTCGCTTTTGGCGGGCGCCGCGGACTTCTTGGCCGGGCTAGCAGCCTTGGCAGGAGTCGCAGCCTTCTTAGCGGGCGCCGCGGCCTTCTTGGCGGGCGCCGCGGCCTTCTTGGCCGGGCTAGCAGCCTTGGCAGGAGTCGCGGCCTTCGCCGCTGCCACCGGCCGCGCCGATGGCTTCCCGACGAGTGGCTTCGCGCCGGGCTTTGGCTTGGCGCCAACACCGGCGGTCACGACTTGTCGCACCCGCATCACTTCCGCGTCGTTTACCGAGTCCCCGCTGGACGCGACCTTCTCGGCCTTCTTGGCGTCCTTGTTTTCGCGGTTCTTCACCCGCTTGGCCAGTTCGCGATATTCCGGTCGCCGTTCGGTGATGTCGCACGCGATCGGGGCGGCAAGAAAGATCGAGGAGTACGCGCCCGCGGCCATACCGATCAAGAGCACCAGCGCGAGGTCCTTGAGGGTGCCCGCGCCGAGCAGCCCGGCACCGACGAATAGCAGTGCCGCCACCGGCAGCAGCGAGATGACCGTCGTGTTGATCGAGCGCATGAGCGTCTGGTTGATCGCGAGGTTCGTGCCTTCCGAGAACGTCATCCGGGAGCCGCCGGACAGTCCGCGGGTGTTTTCGTCGACCTTGTCGAACACCACGACCGTGTCATAGAGCGAGAACCCGAGGATGGTGAGCAATCCGATCACGGTCGCCGGAGTGACCTCGAAGCCAACGAGGGCATAGATGCCGGCCGTCACGACAAGGTCGTGCAGGAGCGCGACAAGGGCACCGACGACCAGCCCCATCCGGTAACGGATCCGCAAGAATATGGACACCGCGACGAGGAACACCAGCAGCGCGATCACCGCCTTGCGTGAGACGTCGCTACCCCACGTGGCGTCGATCGCGTTGTTGCTGACCTGCGCCTGAATCGACTGGGTGGTGACCGGCGTACCGGCGGCCGCCAGGCGCGCCTTGATGTCAGATTCGAATGCGGCGGCAAGCGAGTTGGAGATCGCGGTCGCCGCCGGTGGCGAGACGGACGTGGTCTTAATCAGGATGGAGGTGTTGTTGCCGGTGCCGACAACCTGCGCCGTCGCAAGCTCGGCAGGCGCGACCGAACCAGGGTCCTTGGCGTCTGCCTTGGCCTGTTTCGTCGCCGCGTCAAGGCCCTTTTGTACGACGCTCTTCGCGGCCGAGACCTCCGATGCCTTGCCGGGTACCTGGAAGGTGTTACCGCCGGCGAAGTCGATCCCGAAGTTGAGTCCCTTGAACACGAACAGCGCGAGGCTGGCCAAGACCAGCGCGATCGACACATAGTAGAAGCGCTTGCGATTCTCGACGAAGTGGAAGCCGGCCTCACCGGTATACAGGCGGTGCCCAAAGCCGTTCCGCTTCTTGGCCTGCTTCTGACTCGCAACCGCTGCCGCGGCTACGGTCTGTTCCGATTCCGGTTCTTCTGGCGTCGTCTCTTCGGGTTTCGCGTTGTCGGGGAAATCGACTTCCTCGGGGACGGTTTCGTCGGGTGCGGTTTCGTCGGCCACGGTCTAGGACTCCTTCGCCGAAAGCGCCGCGCGGCGGGCGGCGGCGCGTTCCTTGGCGCTGGCGCCAACGGTTGTATCGGATTTGCCGTCGCTCAAGGTCGGGGTGACCGAGTCGTCGTCGGGGTCCTCGTCCGGCGGTTCCACGTCATTCTTGCCGACCGCATTCTTGCTGGCCGCGCGCTTCGCCTTAGCGGCCTTTTTGGCCCGCGACTCGGCCTCATGGGTCCTGCTGTGCCGCACATTGCGGCCGAGACCGGAGAACGTCGGCGAGGCGAACCACCGGAACCGAGACAGCCACGACACCAGCGGGTGAGTGAACAGGAACACGACGATGAGGTCGAGAACGGTTGAGAGGCCCAGCGTGAAGGCGAACCCCTTGACCTCTCCCACGGTGAGGAAGTAGAGAATCGCCGCGGCGAGGAAGCTGACGGCGTCGGCGGACAGAATGGTACGACGCGCGCGGACCCACGCTCGAGGCACGGCGGACTTGGTCGACCGCCCATCCATGACCTCGTCTTTGATTCTTTCGAAGTAGACGACAAACGAGTCCGCGGTAATACCGATGGCGACGATAAAGCCGGCAATTCCGGACAGCGACAAGGTCAACCCGATCCCGCGGCCGAGCAGTACCAGAATCGGGTAGATGACCGCCGCGGACAGCGCCAAGCTGAGAATCGTGACGATTCCCAGCAGCCGGTAGTACAGCAGGCAGTAGAGGATGACGAGCGCCAAGCCGATGGCACCGGCGATCAGACCGGCCTCAAGGGAGGCGAGGCCGAGTGTCGCGGAGATCGTCTGCGCTTCGGACTGGGTGAAGTTCAGCGGCAGGGCACCAAACTTCAGCGAGTTGGCCAGGTCGCCTGCGCTCTTTTTGGTAAAACTGCCCGTGATGCTCGTGGTACCCGGGATGGCCGAGTTGATCGTCGGCGCCGACAGGATCTTCTGGTCGAGTACGAAGGCGACGTTCTTGCCGATGTTTTCCGCGGTGTACTTCGACCAGATCGCCGAGCCGGCGTTGTTGAAGTCGAGGCTGACCTGCCAGCCCTGACCGCCCTGGGTATCGAAGCTGGAGGACGCGTCCTTAATGCTCGTGCCCTTGATGATGACCGGGCCGAGGACGTACGTCGTACCGTCGGCGCCGCACGCCGCCATGTACTGCTTGGCAGGCGGCGGCGGGGCGAGGTTGGTCGCCGAGCAGTCGAGGGTGGTCGCTATGGTTGCGGCTTCCTCGGGGGTCGCCGCGCCCTGGTTGACCGTCACGACTTTGTCGGTTGCCGTCGTGCCCTTAGGGTTGGCCGCGCTTTGTCCTGGTGCGCTCTTGCCGACGGCCTGTACGACAGGACGCAGCTCGAGCAGGGCGGTCTGGCCGAGTTGCTTGGCCTCTTCGCTGCCGGCGCCTGGAATCGAGATCACGATATTGCGATCGCCCTCGGTGGTCACTTCGGCCGAGGTCACGCCGAGCCCGTTGACTCGGTTTTGGATGATCTGTCGGGCCACGTTGAGGTCTTGGGCGCTGGGCGCGTTTCCCTTGCTCGTCAGCGCCCGCAACGTGACGGTAGTGCCGCCTTGCAGGTCAAGACCTAACTTCGGGGTGAGCCCTTTGCCGCCGAACAGGAACGCAGCGTAAATGACCGCAAGCAACAAGGCGAACGATATGAAATACCTGGCAACCGGCATGTATCCAGATGGGCGTGCCACTACAGATCGTTCTCCAAGGGGTGACGACTAAAGCGTGATCGACTCAGTCTTTGTTTGACGCGGCCAATTCAGGCTCAGTTCTCAGTGATCGGCGATTCTGGATCGGACTTGCCGGATCCGATGATGTCGTCGCCAGGGGTCTGGTTCGTGCGGTCGACGGCGATATCGTCGGCCGCGTTGCTAGGGTTTTCGATGCTACCGATCGCCTTCGTGACGAAGGTGGATATAACGCCCGGCGCGATTTCGACCTCGACCTCGTCCTTGCTCACTCCTGCGACGGTGCCCTTGAGGCCGCTGATCATCACGACCTTGCTACCGATCGCGAGATCGGAGACCATCGCGGCCTGCTTGGCGGCCATCCTCTTGCGAGCGCGAACCTGCATGTAGATGAGTCCGCCGAACAGCACGGCAATGATGATCAGCATCGGTACGGAACCGAAGCCGGAACTTTGTTGAGCGGCGAGAACGGGCACGAGTGAAATCCTTAAAGCTGAGTATGTGGCGGGCTGCGCATGGCGAGCCAGTCTTGGGCCTCGCCACGGCGCGCTAACGCGCCAGGTTGTGGTGCTGAATCTTGCAGAGCTGACTAGGGCGAGGCGACAGCACAGTCTAGATTACGCCAGAACCAAGCAAATCACCCGACTATCTTCCAGTGGGTGGCGTTAAGCCGAGATGTTGCCACGCGCTTTCGGTCGCGATCCGGCCGCGTTGGGTGCGCGCGAGCAAGCCGGCCCGCACCAAAAACGGCTCGACCACCTCTTCGATCGTCTGCGACTCCTCGCCCACCGCAATAGCGAGTGTCGACACGCCGACCGGTCCCCCGGCGAAGCCATTGACCAGCGCCTCGAGCACCAGCTTGTCGAGCCGGTCCAGCCCGATCTCGTCGATGTCATAGACGGCCAGCGCGGCCCGGCACACCTCGCGGGTCAGTACGCCGTTGGCCCGCACCTGGGCGAAGTCGCGTGCCCGACGCAGCAGCCGGTTGGCGATCCGCGGCGTACCCCGGGAGCGCCGGCCAATTTCGTCGGCGCCCTCGTCTGTGAGATCGATCTCGAGTAGCCGCGCGCTTCGGTGAAGCACCCGCACAAGCTCGTCTTTACTGTAAAAGTCCATATGCGCGGTAAACCCGAAACGGTCGCGCAGCGGACCGGTAAGCAGACCCGAGCGGGTCGTCGCGCCGACCAGCGTGAACGGGGCGACGTCGAGCGGGATCGCCGTAGCACCGGGACCTTTACCGACGACGACGTCGACCCGGAAGTCCTCCATCGCGACGTAGAGCATCTCCTCGGCGGGACGCGCGATCCGGTGAATCTCGTCGATGAACAGCACGTCGCCCTCGGCGAGGTTGGACAGCATCGCCGCCAAATCTCCGGCTCGCTCGATGGCCGGACCGCTGGTGACCCTGATCGACGCGCCGAGCTCCAGCGCGATGATGAATGCGAGGCTGGTCTTGCCTAACCCCGGCGGCCCGGAGAGCAATATGTGATCAGGCGCCTGGTCGCGGCGCTTCGCACTCTCGAGTACGACGCCGAGCTGGTCGCGCACCCGCACCTGGCCGACGAACTCGGTCAGCGACTTCGGTCGCAACGAGGTCTCGACGTCGCGGTCTTCGCCAACCTGGTACGGCGAGACGACCTCCTCGTCGGACTCGTGCTCGTCGTACGTCATGGGCGGCCGAGCATCCGCAGCGCCGAGCGCAACAGCACCGCAACCTCGACCCGGCCGTCGGTCTCGATAGCGACAGCGGCCTCCGGCTCGACGAGCAACAGCGCCTCGTCTGCCTCTTTGCCCGACCAGCCCAGCCCGACAAGGGCACTGTGCAGTTGGTCACGCCACGGCGCGGCGGGGGCAATCTGAAGCTGCGGCGAGCCGTCATCGGCAAGTGACCCGACCTTGTCGCGCAGCTCGATCACGATTCGTTCGGCGCCCTTCTTGCCGATGCCCGGCACCTGGGTCAGTACGGCGTGGTCGGCCGTCGCGATCGCTCGGCGTACCTCTCGGGCCGGGTGCGTGGCGAGGATTGCCTGGGCGACCTTCGGCCCGACACCGTTCGCCGACAGCAGCAGCTCGAACAGCACCCGCTCGTCGTCGTCACCGAACCCGTAGAGCGTCAGCGAGTCCTCGCGTACGACGAGGCTGGTCGCCAAGGCACCGGTCTCCCCTATCCGAAGGCGCGCGAGAGTCCCCGGGGCGCATTGCACCAACATGCCGACGCCACCGACCTCGAGGACGACAGATTGGGGGCCGAGCGAACGGACCTTGCCGGTCAATGACGCGATCATTGGCGTATCCCTGCTTTCGCCGCGATGACGGCGGCGTCAAACTTTGCTTTGGCGCCACCGCGCCAAATATGACAGCACGCGATGGCAAGCGCGTCGGCGGCATCCGCCGGTTTAGGTAGCTCCGACATTCGCAGAATCCGCGCCACCATTGTCTGCACCTGCTTCTTGTCTGCCCGTCCCGAGCCACTCACCGCCGCCTTGACCTCGCTCGGGGTGTATGTCGAGAGCGGCAACTTCGCTTGTGCCCCAACGAGAATCGCGACTCCCGACGCCTGCGCCGTACCCATGACGGTCGACACGTTGACCTGGCTGAAGACTCGTTCAACGGCGATCGCGTCCGGGCGGTAGGCACGAATATAGTCGGCCAGCAGCTGCGCGATTTCGTCGAGCCGCTCGCCGATGTGGGCGCTCGCGGCGGTACGGATCACACCGTGGAAGACCGGAGTCAGCGGCTTGCCGGGACTGCCCTCGACGATTCCGACACCGCACCGGGTCAGACCGGGATCGATACCGAGCACCCGCATGCGCCGCAACTCCGATTCTCGAGACTGGTTGAGTGCGGACCGCGGTTGCCGCGCTCCGCGAACACGTGTTCGAGATTCACCGTATCTGCTCACCCCGACAAGGCGCGCGCAACACGCCGGGCGGTCGGCCTACTCTTCGGAGATCGCCGCCATGACCTCGTCCGAGACGTCGAAGTTGGCGTAGACGTTTTGTACGTCGTCACTGTCCTCGAGCGCGTCGATGAGCTTGAAGACCTTCGGCGCGCTCTGCTCGTCGAGCGGGACGCTGACGCTGGGGAGGAACGACGAGTCCGCGGAGTCGTAGTCGATGTCCGACTTCTGCAGCGCGGTACGCACCGCTACGAGGTCCGGTGCGTCACTGACGATCTCGAAGGACTCCCCGAGGTCGTTGATCTCCTCGGCGCCGGCCTCCAGCACGACCTCGAGCAGGTCATCTTCGGACAGGTCACCCTTCGGCACGATGACAACGCCCTTGCGGGTGAACATGTAGGCCACCGACCCAGGATCGGCCATCTGGCCGCCATTGCGCGTCATCGAGGTGCGCACCTCGGTGGCCGCGCGGTTCTTGTTGTCGGTGAGGCACTCGATCAGCATCGCCACTCCGGCCGGGCCGTAACCCTCGTAGGTGATGTTCTGCCAGTCTGAGCCGCCGGCTTCCTCACCCGCGCCGCGCTTGCGCGCTCGCTCAATGTTGTCGTTGGGGACCGAGGTTTTCTTCGCCTTCTGAATGGCATCGAACAGCGTCGGGTTGCCGTCCGGGTCGCCGCCGCCGACGCGCGCGGCTACCTCAATGTTCTTGACGAGCTTGGCAAATAGCTTGCCGCGCTTCGCGTCGATGACGGCCTTCTTGTGCTTGGTGGTAGCCCATTTACTGTGGCCGCTCATTGCGAATGCTCCTTACGGTCAAGTGCGTACTCACGCGCCAGGTCGACGAAATAACCGTGCACACGGTGATCGTCGGTCAACTCGGGATGGAACGACGTGGCAATGAGGTTGCCGTGCCGGACCGCGACGATTCTACCGGCAGCCTCGCCGGTCTCGACTTTTCCGAGTACCTCGACGTCGTCGGACACCGACTCTACCCAAGGCGCCCGGATGAACACCGCATGGAAGTCCGGTTCGCCGATCTGCGCGATGCGGACTTGCGCCTCGAACGAGTCCACCTGACGGCCAAAGGCGTTGCGGCGTACGACCATGTCGATCCCGCCGATGGTCTGCTGGTCGGCCATGCCGTCCTCGATCCGATCGGCCAACAAGATCATCCCGGCGCACGAACCGTACGCCGGCAGGCCGCTCTTGATCGCCATTCGCAACGGATCCATCAAACCGAAGATGCGGGCCAACCGGTCGATCGTGGTGGACTCCCCGCCCGGCAGCAGGATTCCGTCGAGGCCGTCAAGCTCCTCGGGACGGCGTACCGGGCGAGGGTGCGCGCCTAGCGCAGTGAGGATCGCGACGTGTTCGCGTATGTCGCCTTGTAGGGCGAGTACGCCGATAGTTGGCTCGCTCATAACTCCAGCCCGATGCGGTGGATGGGAACTCCTAAGTTTCTCATTTCGGTCCGGCACCCCACGACCCGCTATCGCCATCCGTCACGAATGTCCCGCCATCCGTCACGAAAAGCCCGCCATCCGTCACCGGTGAGCCGCACATTTGTACTATTTGACAGCACGAACTCGTCATCGGCGATGCACAACGGCACATGTGTATGCAGTTGCCAGGTCGGCGGGACGAAATCGCGGATCGTGGATGGAGTCGACTACCAGGAGCCGCCGCCACCGCCACCGCCGCCCCCACCGGAGAAGCCGCCGCCGCCGAAACCGCTGCCGCCACCGAATCCGCCGCCACCGCCGCCGGAATTGACGCTTGGAGGTGGCGCGGCCGCCTGGCTGATCGACGAGTTCAGCGACGAGATCATCGCAATAGCCATGAAGCCGCTGTAGTTGCCGATGTACCAGTCTGGCTGGGCCGGGATACGGCCTTGCTCGATGAGGGTCGCGCAGATCTTCGACCAGCGTTCGGTCATGTCGAAGATGACCGCCCATGGCAAGTAGCGCGAGAAGATGTCCTCGCCTTCCTCGAACCGCAGCTGGTCTGCCTCCGCCGTGCCCAGGTAGGTCCGGAACCCTTCAATCTGGTCGAGCCTCGCCCGTCCGGTCGCCGTGAGCCCCGACCCCTTGGCCTTCGTGGCAATGGCCAGCAGTACGACGCCCGCGACCGCGGCCGCGACGAGCCAGAGCACGAGAGTGGGGTGCGCACTGCTCGCCCAGATACTGCCGATGATCCCGGCCGCAAGAAGGAATACGCCGAGCCCGCGGATGCTCTTGCGGGTGTAGCGGTCATTCGGGCGGTAGAGCTTCTGGTCGAGAACGGTCGTCCGGACCGCACCGTTCATCGCCACATAGCCGTCGTAGAACTTATTGGGCTCACCCGCTGTCGGCGCGCTGAGCTGACAGACCTCGCCCGGGTTGCCGTAGGGAAACATCCCGTCGACAAGCAGTCTCTCGTGTGCGGCGGTCGCCTTCGAGGCATCGACCAGCTCGATATAGCCCGGCTCACTGCCGTTGGTCGGATCTTCGTGAATGCGGATCACGCCGCGATATGCGAGGTCCAGAACCGTGGCGGGCAGCGCCTCCGAGGCCGTGTTGCCACCCATCAGCTCCGCGGCCTCGGCCGGCGACATCCCCTTGGGCGGCGAGAACGCGACCGGCGGGTGAATGTCGCCCTTGTCGGTGATGACGCCGATGCCACCTCCGGCTGCGAGCTCACGTTTGGACGGTACGACGCCAGGCGGTACGCCGGTGAAACGCTGATCGCGCATCCGCCGGGAGGTCCGCGCGCCGAACACACCGACCAGGATGACCCCGATCGCGCCGATGATGCCGTTGGTCAGCGTGAAGCCGTGTTGGTTCAACCATGTGGCACGGTCGACGAGGATCGGCGTCGCGTCGACCTTGCTCGGGTTGATCGCCACGTCAAAGGTCACGCCGTACGACGCAGACGAGTCGCCTCCGGCGGCGAAGAACACGGCCTTGTCGCCTTGCACCTCCGCCGTCTCGCACGCTTGGGTGGATCCTTGCGGACCCTGCACGCACTTGATCTTCTGAGGGCCGCCCGGCACGGTGACGTCGATCGACACGTTGTTGATCTGCGCGTCCCATCCGTTGCCGGTGGCGTTCCAGAAGAACTCCGTATCAGCGTTTTTCTGCGGGTTGAGCGCGCCCTTGATGTCGTAGGTCAACACATAGGTCTCGGCGCTGTCGACATACTGATTGGCGCTGCCGATCTGATATTGCGCTGTCGCTGACCGCCCGCCATCGGACTGCGTGACCGTCTTCTTGAACGCCGTCGATGCTCCCGTTGGGCTCGACACTGCGAAGTTGTCGATCTGGTACTCGCGGTCCTTGTTGTCGTTACCGGGATACGGGCCGCGTATCGCTAGGTTGCGGTAGATCCCATGGCGGCTGCCGCCGGAGAACTCGTAGTCGATCGTCTCCTTGACCTGCACTGTGCCGTCGGGCTCGACGACGTAGCTGATGTCGTACTTGGAGATCTTGTCGCCACTGTCGGCGTGCGCGGGCTGGGTGAATCCGGCCAACGCCAAGGCAGCAAACAGGACTAGTAAAAAAGCCGCCGTGATCGCACGGCGCCCGGTCAGGCGCGTGCTGATCACGGCGACTCCTCTGATGGTCTGTCCGGTTGCCTGTGGTCCGCTACCAGCCGCGCTCGGCGAGCCGGTGCGGCTGCGGGATCTCTTCGACGTTGATGCCGACCATGGCCTCGCCCAGTCCACGGGAGACCTTGGCGATGACGTCCGGGTCGTCGTAGAAGGTGGTGGCCTTGACGATCGCCTCGGCACGCTGTTCGGGGTTGCCGGACTTGAAGATGCCCGAGCCGACGAACACACCATCGGCGCCCAGCTGCATCATCATCGCGGCGTCCGCGGGTGTCGCGATGCCGCCGGCGGTGAACAGTACGACGGGCAGCTTGCCGGCCTTGGCGACCTCGGCGACCAGCTCGTACGGCGCCTGCAGCTCCTTGGCAGCGACGTACAGCTCGTCCTCGCGCATGCTCGAAAGGCGACGAAGCTCGCCGTTGATCTTGCGCATATGAGTGGTCGCGTTGGACACATCACCCGTGCCGGCCTCGCCCTTGGAGCGGATCATCGCGGCGCCTTCGGTGATCCGTCGTAGCGCCTCGCCCAGGTTGGTCGCGCCGCACACGAAAGGCACCGTGAAGGCCCATTTATCGATGTGGTTGGTGTAGTCGGCCGGGGTAAGAACCTCGGACTCGTCGATGTAGTCGACACCTAGCGACTGGAGGACCTGAGCCTCCACGAAGTGGCCGATGCGCGCCTTGGCCATCACCGGGATCGACACGGTCTCGATGATGCGGTCAATCATGTCCGGGTCGCTGGCGCGCGATACCCCGCCCTGCGCACGAATGTCGGCCGGAACCCGCTCAAGCGCCATAACTGCCACCGCGCCGGCATCCTCGGCGATCTTGGCCTGCTCAGCGGTAACGACGTCCATGATGACGCCGCCCTTCAGCATTTGGGCCATGCCGCGCTTGACGCGGCCGGTGCCGACCTCGGGCGTGGCTTGTTCGTTATTGGTTTCGTTGCTCGACACGGACGTACCTTCGCTTGGGGTTGTAGGAGCCGCGACCAGGGGCGCGGCGAGCATTCACAGTGATCAGATACCAGGATTCTACGCTGAAGTTGTTCGCGACTTACGTCACGTCGTTGATGTCGAAGTACGGCGGCACCGGCGTACGTCGGCCGAGCCGCAAGGTCCGCGCCAACCACTGTCCACGCAGCGCCGCGGTGGCCCGAACAGCGTCGTTGTAGAAGGTCCGGGCGATTCGCACGCGTTCACACGAGTCAGACAACTCGCTCGTGAGCTCGGGATCGCGTTGCGCGGTCGGCAGGTCGGCGATGTACGCCGAAATCGTGTTTTCGCTCGCCGCGCGGCTTTCCCGTTCGGCCGTCATCGACACGTGCACGACCTCGCGTACGCCGCCGGCAATGTCCTCGCCCAGATGTGCCGGTGTCTGCTCGGCGAGCGCGCGCAAGGCGGAGGAACGGCGTACCAGTTGCGCATCGAGACGGGCCCACGCTGCATCACAGCGGGCATTGAGCCGGTCTATTCGGCCTGCTGTCCAGGTAATCCAGACCGCGATGAGCACGAGCACGGCGAGCCCTATAAACAACCACGTCACCGCTAGACCCTAACGGCCCACCCGTCCGTCACTGGGGTCCGGCCATCCGTCACCGATTACGCGGCGTATCAGCCGATGACTGTCTCGTAGACGCCGAGGACGCGTTTGGCGACCACCGACCAGTCGTACTGCTGCACCAGCAGGTTGGCCTCGGCGACCCGGCGCGCCGTCGCTTCTCTATCGTCGAGCGCCGTGGCCAGGCCGGCCGCGAGCGAGCGGGAGTTGCCGACTTCGGTGAGTACGCCGCCGCGGCCACCGTCGAGCACTCGGTTGAAGGCGTCGAGGTTGCTGGCCACGATCGGCGCACCGGCTGCCATCGCCTCGATGAGGATGATGCCGAAGCTTTCCCCGCCGAGGTTGGGCGCGCAGTACACGTCGAGCGACTTGAACAGCCGCGCCTTGTCCGGTTCACTGAGCGGCCCGAGCAGCTCGACCCGGTCGATCAGGTCGACCGGCAGGTCGGCGCGGAACTCCTCGGCGTCTCCTCGGCCCGCGACGACCAGTCGCAAGTCGGGACGATCACGCGCTAGCTGCGACATCGCTGCGAGGGTGACCGCCATTCCCTTGCGCGGTTCGTCGTACCGGCCAAGGAAGCCGATCGTCTGCCCGCCCCGTGGGAATCCAGGCAGGGGGCTCGCGTCGGCGAAATGCTGCACGAACACGCCGTTCGGGATCTCGATCGCGTCGCCCCCGAGGTGCTCGACCTGGAGTCGCCGCGCGAACTCTGATACCGCGATCCGGCCGGTGATGCGTTCCAGGAACGGCTGCAGAAGCGCTTGCGTAGCGGCGAGCCATTTGGACCGTTCGGTCGCCGCGTGCACAGTGGCCACGATCGGCACCGTGGCGACCATGCAAGTCAGCAGCGACAGACTGGGCGCCTGCGGTTCATGGACGTGGACGACGTCGAAGTCGCCGTCGCTGAGCCAGCTGCGCACCCGCGATGCAGAGACCAGTCCGAACTGCAGCCGTGCGACCGAGCCGTTGTACTTGATCGGCAGCGCCCGGCCGGCATCCACGACGTACGCCGGCAGCGGCCCGTCGTACTGCACCGGAGTCAGCACCGAGACGTGGTGACCTTGTGCGATGAGCGTCTCGGCGAGGTCCCGGATGTGGTACTGCACGCCGCCGGGGACATCCCATGAGTACGGCGAGACCATCCCGATCCGCAGCTTGCGCCCGGGCACCGCGGCGTTCATCAGGCGACCAGGTCTGGCCAGATCGGCTGCAGCATGTGCCAGTCCTGCGGGTTGCGCTGCACTATCCCGGTGAACACGTCCGCGAGCTGCGTCGTCGCCGCGGTCACCCGGGCACGGAGCCGCCCGTCGGACGGGATGTCGATCGGCTCGTGATAGGTCATCGCCCACCCGTCCGGGCGAAACCCCAGCTCGAGAGGCACCAGCGCGGCGCCGGTCTGGATCGCCATCAGCGCCGGGCCGGACGGCATCGTGGTCGCCCGCCCGCACAGCTCGACCGCGATCCCCTTGCCGCCGATGTCGCGGTCCCCGAGCAGGGTGATCGTGTGGCCGGCGCGAAGGGCCCGTTGCAGTACGGCGGTCGACGGGATCTCCCCACCGGTCAGCGGCGCGACCTCCATGCCGAGCGCTTCGCGGAACTTCTTGAATCGTGTGAACAGGCTCTCCGGCTTGAGCCGCTCGGCCACGGTGCTCATCTGGGTCGGCAGCCCGCGCACGACCTGGATCGCCGCGGTATCCCAGTTGCCCGAGTGGGTCAGCGCGATCACGACGCCCTTGCCTTTGGCTAGTTCGCCACGCATGATTTCCAGGCCCGTCACTTCGGTCCGCGCTATGACGTCATCGAAGTCCCAGGACAACACCGAAAACACTTCCCGCCAGTAACGCGCATAGGACTGCATGCCGCGTCGTACCAGCTCGTCCAGCTCGGTTTCAGGCATGTCCGGCCCGACGACCTGTCTGAGGTTGAGCCGCAGCTGCTGCAAAGACCCGGGCCGTGACGCGATCCGAGCGGACACCGCGTTGGTGACGCGGTCGGCAAACTTGACCGGCACCTTCGGTACGGCGTACCACGCCGCGGCAAACCCCATATCGGTGAGCCGTGGCTTCAGATCGCTGATTTTCCCCGATATATCAAGAAAACTCACGAATGCTGTTCCTCTTGTCGTAGCTGCAGGGCCGACTGGCGGTAAACCTCTCGGAGTCGTTGCATCACGGTGTACGCCGAGATCGCGGTCAACACCCATAGCGCAACGGCGAGCACGAACGGCACGCCCAGTCCGTCGAGCCCTATCCCGACCAGCACGATGATCAACCGCTCGGCGCGCTCGGCGATTCCCACGTTGCACGGAATCCCAAGGCCCTCAGCACGGGCCTTGACGTACGACGTGGCCTGGCCGAAGACCAAACACAGCAGGCTCGCGATCAGCATCGGGCGGTCCGGCGTAGTCGCACCGAACCAAAAAGCGAGCGCGCCGAAGATTGCCGCATCGGCGAGCCGGTCACCGGTGGAGTCGAGTACGGCGCCGAACTTCGACGTCTTGCCGGTCGACCGCGCCAGCGCGCCGTCGAGCAGGTCGAGGAAGACGAAAAACGTGATGACCATGCACCCGGCGAAGAAGTAGCCGGTCGCTACGAGGAGCAGCGCACCCAGGATCGACCCCAGGGTCCCGACAATCGTCACGACGTTGGGGTGCACGCCGGCCTTTCCCAGCACCTCGCCTATTGGGCGGAAGATGCGGGAGAAGAAGTCGCGCGCCGGGGAGTCGTTGAGCATTGCGCTAACAGTAATGCCCGCGGTGCCGGACTCGGTCGCAGCCTCGCTACGCGCCGCTGCGATCTCGCCTACAAGCCGCCTGAGGCTTCCTGGTTGATCCACTCTTCGGCGAGCAGGGCGCGCGTGTCGGCGAGCAGCTGCGGCAGCACCCGGGTCATCCCGATCACCGGCATGAAGTTGGTGTCCCCACCCCACCGGGGCACGACGTGCTGATGCAGGTGCGCGGCGATCCCGGCGCCGCCGACCGCACCCTGGTTCATGCCGATGTTGAACCCATGGGCGCCGCTGACCGCGCGGATCGTGCGCATCGCACGCTGGGTGAAGTCGGAGAACTCGCTGACCTCGGCGCCCTTGATGTCGGTGTATTCCGGCACGTGGCGATACGGCACCAGCATCAGATGACCGGCGTTGTAGGGATACAGGTTGAGTACGGCGTACACCTGCTCGCCGCGCGCAATGATCAGCCCGTCCTCGTCGCTGAGCTTCGGGATGGTGCAGAACGGGCACTCCTGCGGGTCGTCGGGGTTGCCGGTCGGCTTGTTCTCGCCCAAGATGTAGGCCATCCGGTACGGCGTCCAGAGCCGCTCGAACTCCGTCCCATGATGTTCGCTCACGACGTACCCCTTAACCGATCTCGACGATGTCCGCGGTCGGCGCCTCGTTGCGACGAGCCTCGACCCACGCCACGATGGTCGCGACGGCCGCGTCGATGCCGACCCCGTTGTGCTGGGTGCCATCGCGGAACCGGAACGACACCGCGTCGGCCTCGACGTCCTTGGCGCCGGCCAGCAGCACGAACGGGACCTTCTGCAGCGTCGCGTTGCGGACCTTCTTTTGCATCCGGTCGTCGGAGTGGTCGACATCGACCCGGATCCGGTGCTCACGCAACTTCGCCGCCACGGCGTCGATGTAGTCGTCCTGCTCAGCGCTGATCGGGATGCCGACGACCTGAACGGGGGCCAGCCACGCTGGGAACGCGCCGGCGTAATGCTCGGTGAGTACGCCGAAGAACCGCTCGATCGAGCCGAACAGCGCACGGTGGATCATGACCGGCTGCTGACGGGTGCCGTCCGCGGCCTGGTATTCCAGCTCGAACCGGTTGGGCGTGTTGAAGTCGAGCTGAATCGTCGACATCTGCCAGGTGCGGCCGATCGCGTCCCGCGCCTGCACCGAGATCTTCGGACCGTAAAACGCCGCGCCTCCCGGATCGGGCACCAGCTCGAGACCGGACTCGGTCGCTACCCGGCGTAGCGTCTCGGTCGACTCCGCCCAGATCTCGTCCGACCCGACGTACTTCTCGTCGTTGCGGGTGGACAGCTCGAGGTAGAAGTCGTCGAGACCGTAGTCGCGTAGTAGCTGCAACACGAAGGTCAGCAGCTTGGTCAGCTCGGACTCGACTTGGTCAGGCGTGACGTAGATGTGCGCGTCGTCCTGCGTCATGCCGCGCACCCGGGTCAGGCCGTGCACGACGCCGGACTTCTCGTAGCGGTAGACGCTGCCGAACTCGAACAGCCGCATCGGCAACTCGCGGTAGGAACGCCCGCGGCTGCGGAAGATCAGGCAGTGGAACGGGCAGTTCATCGGCTTGAGGTAGTAGTCCTGGCCGGCTTTGCGCACGTTGCCGTCGTCATCGAGCTCTTCGTCGATGTGCATCGGCGGGAACATGCCGTCGGCGTACCAGTCAAGGTGCCCCGACGTCTCGAACAAGGTGCCCTTGGTGATGTGCGGGGTGTTGACGAACTCGTAGCCGGCCTCTTCGTGGCGTACCCGCGAGTAGTCCTCGAGGACTCGCCGGATCAGGCCGCCCTTGGGGTGGAAGACCGGCAGTCCGGAACCGATCTCGTCCGGGAAGGAGAAGAGGTCGAGCTCCGCGCCGAGCTTGCGGTGGTCGCGGCGTTCGGCTTCCGAGAGTCGTTCGAGGTAGGCATCCATCGCCTCCTTGCTCTCCCACGCCGTGCCGTAGATGCGCTGCAGCTGCGGGTTTCCCTCTTTGCCGCGCCAGTACGCCGCCGCGACCCGGGTGAGCTTGTACGCCGGGATGTAGCGGGTGCTCGGCACGTGCGGGCCGCGGCACAGGTCCCCCCACACCCGGTCACCGCCGCGCATCGCGAGGTTGTCGTAGATCGTCAGGTCGCCCTCGCCGACCTCCATGATCTCGGAGGTGTCGACGTCGGCGCTGGTGCCGGCGCCCTTGACGTCGACGAGCTCGAGCTTGAACGGTTCGCTGGCCAGCTCGGCCTTTGCCGCATCCAGCGAGTCGAAGGTACGCCGGGAGAACCGCTGCCCGGACTTGATGATCTGCTTCATCTTCTTTTCGAGGGTCTGCAGGTCTTCGGGCGTGAACGGCGTATCGACGGCGAAGTCGTAGTAGAAGCCGTCGGTGACCGGTGGGCCGATGCCGAGCTTGGCGTCCGGAAAGACCTCTTGGACAGCCTGCGCGAGCAGGTGCGCGGTCGAGTGCCGGATGACGCTGCGACCGTCGGCGGTATTGGCCGCGACAGCCTCCACCTCGGTGTCACTCTCCGGCACCCAGGCCAGGTCGCGCAGAGCGCCGGTGTCATCGCGTACGACGACGACCGCGTCCTCGCCCTTGGCCGGCAATCCTGCGTCGTTGACGGCGGTCTGCGCCGACGTACCGCCCGCAATCTTGATGCGTGGGGCGCTCGCCTTGTTTACCGACACCGCAGACACAGAAATTTTCTCCTTGAACAGAACAGATAACCCGGTCAATCCTAGCCGCGCCCCCTCGAGCGCCGACATCGAATTACCCCGCAGGCCGCGCGAGTGCGTCGCGCGATCACAATTCCGCACTAATTGCTGGCCCGGCTTGGCAACCTGCCGCAATGCGCAGCGCTAGCCGACCTCGACGACCCGGCCGGTGAAGATCGCGACCAGCGTGTCGTTCGCGGTATCGACGATGGTGACGTCGTAGAGGCCGTTGCGACCGGCCTTGCCATAACGCAGACGTTCGGCCGCAGTGGCACGCAGTACGACGCCCTCGGCCGCCGGTGCGACGTACTGGATATCGGCCGCGGCGGCGACGTTGAGAGCACCACGGGTGTTACTCGCGTACGACAGCGCGATGTCGCCCAGGGTGAAGATGAAGCCGCCATGGCACGTGCCGTGACCGTTGAGCATGTCTGCGCGGACGGTCATCGAGACGACGGCTCGGCCACCTGCGGCACTGTCGAGACGGACGCCGAGGCCGCGCGCGGTACGGTCGGCAGCGATCATCGCCGCGAGGTGGGAGTCGTCGTACGTCACGCCGATCATCGTACGGTCCGCCCGCCGCGACATTCCGATGCAAATGTGCCGATGCGCAGCAAGATCCTGCGGCCGACGCTGCCGATCGGTACAAATGTGCCCATGTGCAGTGGTTTTACGACAAAACCCCCACTCCATGACGGATCGGGGGTCTGTTGCTGGTGGGCGATACTGGGTTCGAACCAGTGACCCCTTCGATGTCAACGAAGTGCGCTACCGCTGCGCCAATCGCCCAGGTGATAATTCAGTTGTTCAACCGCCTCGTGCTACGTGTCTCGCGTCTTGAGGTGGCGACGGGATTTGAACCCGTGTACACGGCTTTGCAGGCCGTTGCCTCGCCTCTCGGCCACGCCACCGTGAGAAAGCGCCTCGGGATTCTGCCGAAACAGAGATCCTGGGGACTTCCCAGAGCGGACGACGGGATTCGAACCCGCGACCCTCACCTTGGCAAGGTGATGCTCTACCAACTGAGCCACGTCCGCATTGCCGTTTATATTTCGTTTCAAACAGCGAGATGGAACTCTACCCGATACGCCAGCGCCGCCGCATCCGGGGGTCCAGATTGTCTGCGAGACTATTGTCGTACAACGGAAGCAGAACCATCTCGGGACTAGTTCCGTCTGACACGATAGACGCTGCCCACCTCCATCGAAAGGCTCCCGGTCCCCTCTTGTCCAGTCATGACGCGCCCGACCACGACGCGCCGCCCCGTCGTCGCACCGAGTACGCCGATGAGCCTGGCCTGCTCGACGACGTGGCGGACAAGCTGAAATTCCGCGACCGGATCGAACGCAATCCGGCACTCAAACACGCCTACCGAGTCGGCGTCGGAATCGTCGGCTTCCTCGTCCTCGTCGCCGGGATCATCATGATCCCGTTTCCGGGCCCCGGCTGGCTCGTCGTGATCGCCGGCCTAGCGATCCTGGCCACCGAGTTCGCGTGGGCCGAACGGCTCCTCGACTTCACCAAGGGCAAAGTCATGGCGTGGACTCGCTGGGTGATGCGGCAGCGAATGTGGGTTCGGGTCCTCATTGGCCTGCTGACCGCGTTGTTCGTGTACGGCGTGGTCGTGGTCGTGCTGCATCTGACCGGCGTACCTGGCTGGACGCCGAGCTGGATCCCGCTCTGGCACTGATCGCACAGCGGCTCAGCGGCTGCGGTAGTATTTGCGATCGCGTCCTACGGCGCACCCAACTCGGGCGATTGGCGCAGTGGTAGCGCACTTCGTTCACACCGAAGGGGTCACTGGTTCGAACCCAGTATCGCCCACCGAGCTAAAAGAGCCGCACCGACAACACGTCGGTGCGGCTCTTTTGGTGTCCGGGTCAGGTCTTGCAGGTCAGCTGACCGCGATCACGAACTTCGCGGGATCGATGCTGGTGGCGTCCACACCCTCAACGGCGAAGATGATGCTAACGACGCACTGGCTGCCAAAGTCCGTCTTCTTGACCGCGACGGCTAGCTCGTAGTTCGACGTGGCCCCAGGTGCGATCGTCGGCGTACCGACCTCGGGGGCATCGTCGATAACCCATTCGCTGTTGGAGAAATTGTCGCCGCAGTAGACCTTCGTCTTGCTCCGGTACGACGACATGTCGATCGTCTTGTCGCTCGGGTTGGTGACGGTGATCGGGAAGGCACGACCCTCCTCGTCGCTGAGCACGTCGCCGGCGTTGGGGTAGTCCTTGGGAACTGGCGTCCCGAGCTTGACCTCGACGCCGTTCTTGTACTTAAACGGCTCGCCGGGCGCTTTGGCCGCGTCCTGTGGGCTCTGCGGGCCGCCGCCACCGCCGCCAGCGGAGCTGCTGCTGGACGACGAGTCGGGCGAGCTGCTGTTGTCGCTGCTGCTGCTGCTAGAGCCGCCGGAGCTGCTGCCCGAACCGCCGGACGACGTGCTGCTGCCGCCACTGGTTGACGCGCCGGGCGCATGAGACGCGGTGCCCGTCACGGTCGACGTACAGGCGGCAATCCCGAAAAGCGCGGCACCCATTGCCGCCGATATCGCCACGGCGCGGTTCATCGTCTTGTTGGGTGCCACGTGTCATGCCTCTCGTCGTGTTTCATCACCATGCGAGCGCCCGCCTACCAGCGCGAACTCACTCGATAGACTACCTGGCGCTCGGGTCGCCGATGTGTAGGTCCAGTGGTACGCGCGGATCGGAACTGCGCAGCGGAGCGGTCGAATCCGGATCGCCGGTAAACCAGCCCGCTTCACCGAAACGGCGTACCAATGAGGTTTTGTTACCAGGGTCTGACGGGCGAACCCCGATTGTGGTTTCGTCGAGATACGTCGTTGTTGCCGCATCGTCGACGGCCGCTGCGGCGAAGGTCACTCGCGCGAGCGCCCGTTGCCTGGCCGATTCATCCAACACAGTTTCCGAAGCGTGCGCGGCCGGACGCGCCGCCGCGAGGTTGTCGGCGTAGGGCTTGAGCCGGTCCCGCCACAACGCCGTGGCGGCGGCGACAAGGTCCTGTGGAGTGCCGGAGTTGTCGAGAAGTGCATCGGCGATCCGCGACCGGTCCGCGTCGGAGGCTTGCGAAGCCATCCGGCCGCGCACATCGGACTCGACCATTCCGCGCGACTCGATGAGCCGCTTCAGGCGTACGTCACGAGGCGTGTGCACGACCACAACCAGGTGAAAAGCCGCGGCCATCGAGCCTTCGGCGAGCAGCGGGATGTCGTTGATGACGATGGCGTCCGGCGCGGCCTGCTGTTTCAGTGCGCTACTGCGCTGCCGAACCAGCGGATGCACGATCGCATTGAGTTTCGCGCGGGCCTCGTCGTCGCCGAAGACGATCTCCGCGAGCGCCGGTCGGTCCAACGCGCCTTGCGGATCGAGCAGGTCTGCACCAAACGTTCTCACGATCTGCTCGAGACCATCGCTGCCCGGCTCGACGACCTCCCGAGCGATCTGATCGGCGTCGATGATGACCGCGCCCAGCTCCCGAAACGCCGTACTCGCGGCGCTCTTACCCGATCCGATCCCGCCGGTCAGCCCAATATCCAGCACCCGCGCCTCCTTCGTTGATGAAAACGTGATCTCGCCCGCGTCGCGGCCACGGCGTGCCTACGGCTGTTCGCGCAAGGCGGCTCATAGTCTATGAGCGGTACTACCATCAGTCACTTCTGCCACAGAAGTCACACAACTAAAACTGCTGCTTCACCACTGCAAACTACACACCGAATCCGACCTCGGGTCACGCAGATCCGACGCATTTTGATTGGAGGCGATTTTCGCAATGGCACGCCATACGCTGCCTCACGGACGCGCCGGCAGGCATCGCTTCGGACGAGCGGACCGCGTCTACTGCCGTGACCTGCCCGCGGTCCGCGAGTTTTACACGATGCACAGCAAGCCCCGACGCTGGTTCCGGCTGTTCTCCACGCGGCGCGCCCGCCACTCGTTCGCCTGGTTCGCCGCCACCGGCGAGCGCGCGAAGCCGGCGTTCGCGCTCATCATGTCTCTGTAGACGCCGGAAATAGTTCCTCGAACAACGACGAAACCCCCGAGCCAATCGGCTCGGGGGTTTCGTTGTTGGTGCGGCTAGTTACTCTCCGCCACCGGCGAGCTTCTCGCGCAACGCGGCGAGCGCCTCATCGGAAGCAAGCGTGCCGGAGCTGTCATCGGAGGTAGAAGCGTAGGAACCGCCGCCACCGCCACCCTGCTCGGCATTAGCTTCGGCGTCGGCTTCCTTAGCCGAGTCGATCTGCTTCATGTGAGTCTCGTAGCGAGCCTGCGCCTCGGCGTACTGACGCTCCCACTCCTCACGCTGCTTGTCGTAGCCTTCCAGCCACTCCTGGGTCTCCGCGTCGAAGCCCTCGGGGTAGATGTAGTTGCCCTGCTCGTCGTACGACGCGGCCATGCCGTAGGCCTCGGGGTGGAACTCCGGCTTCTCGCCACCCTCGCCCTCGTTGGCCTGCTTCAGCGACAGGCTGATGCGGCGACGCTCGAGGTCGATGTCGATGACCTTGACCATGAGCTCGTCGCCGACCTGAGCAACCTGCTCTGGGATCTCCACGTGACGCTCGGCCAGCTCGGAGATGTGGACCAGACCCTCGATGCCGTCCTCGACCCGCACGAACGCGCCGAACGGAACGAGCTTGGTGACCTTGCCGGGCACGACGTGACCGATCTGGTGGGTACGCGCGAACTGACGCCACGGGTCTTCCTGAGTCGCCTTGAGCGACAGCGACACACGCTCGCGCTCCAGGTCGACCTCGAGGACCTCGACGGTGACTTCCTGGCCGACTTCGACAACCTCGGACGGGTGATCGATGTGCTTCCAGGACAGCTCCGAGACGTGGACCAGACCGTCGACGCCGCCAAGATCGACGAACGCGCCGAAGTTGACGATCGAGGAGACAACGCCCTTGCGGACCTGCCCCTTCTGCAGCTGGTTGAGGAACTCGCTGCGGACCTCGGACTGGGTCTGCTCCAGGAACGCACGACGTGACAGCACGACGTTGTTGCGGTTCTTGTCCAACTCGATGATCTTCGCTTCGATCTCGCGGCCGACGTACGGCAGCAGATCGCGCACGCGGCGCATCTCGACCAACGACGCCGGGAGGAAGCCACGCAGGCCGATGTCCAGGATGAGTCCACCCTTGACGACCTCGATGACCGTGCCCTTGACTGGCTCGTCGGCTTCCTTGAGCTCTTCGATCTTGCCCCACGCGCGTTCGTACTGCGCACGCTTCTTGGACAGGATCAGGCGGCCTTCTTTGTCTTCCTTCTGGAGGACGAGGGCTTCGACTTCGTCACCGACGGTCACGACCTCATTGGGGTCGACGTCGTGCTTGATCGACAACTCGCGCGACGGGATGACACCTTCGGTCTTGTAGCCGATATCGAGGAGAACCTCGTCGCGGTCAACTTTGACGATGGTGCCGGAGACGATGTCTCCGTCGTTGAAGTATTTGATGGTCGCGTCGACGGCGGCGAGGAAATCTTCAGCCGAGCCAATGTCGTTGATGGCGACCTGCGGGGTGCCAGAGGCGGTTGGTGCGTTGGTGGTGCTTTGGGTGGTTGCGGTCATGTAGAGGGTTGCTCCGGTGCGGACAATTGATCGGTGTGCTGCCAGGGCCCTTTTCGAACCGCCGCGTGCACCCGCGACCTGAGGTGGGCAATATGATCAGAACTGATCGACACCCAGCCAACGTCTTACGACTGGCCGAAACCGAGCAACAAACAACATTTCGAGCGCGGTCCACTCCATTCTGGGAACGCGCAGACCCGTAGCGCACCGTTTATCGTACGCACAGGAAGCCGCAGAGACTACCCCCACCTCCATTGAAGAGCGGGTTGCCCTGCTCACAGCAGAATTGGACGCCATGACCGAACGGCCTCGCGAGCAGCACACACCCACCGCCGGCGGAGAGCTCGGCACAACCGCCGCGGTGCAGCACCGCCGCGTCGAGCCCGACGAGTCGCGGCGCGCATCGCGCCACTGGTGGGATCTCGATGCGGACAACTATGTGGCCGAACACGCCGCTGACCTCGGCGACGTCGACCTGTTGTGGTGCCCGGAGGGCCTGCGCGAGTCCGACGTACAGCTGCTGGGTCCGACGCCAGATCTGGTCGGCACGACGATCCTTGAGGTGGGCTGCGGCACGGCGCCGGTCTCCCGCTGGCTTCAGTCGGTCGGCGCCAACGCAGTGGGATTCGACCTGTCCGGTGGGATGCTGCGACACGCGTTGCGGCTCAATGCGGGCACCGGGATCGACGTACCCCTCGTGCAGGCCGACGCCTGCCGGTTCCCATTCGCCGACGCCAGCTTTGATTTCGTCGTCTCGGCCTTCGGCGCCATCGCGTTCGTCGCGCGTCCGGAGGAAGTCATGGCCGAAGCCGCGCGGGTGCTGCGACCGGGCGGCAGGTTCGTCTTCTCCACGAACCATCCGATCCGCTGGATCTTCCCGGACAGCCCGTCGGCCCGCGACTTGCAGGTGCATACGTCGTACTTTGACCCTCGCGCCTACCTCGAGGTCGATGACAACGACCGACCGACGTACATCGAGACCCACCGCACGATCGGCCAGCGGGTCCGCGACATCGTCGCTGCCGGGCTCGTGCTCGACGACATCATCGAACCCGAATGGGTGCCCGGCCGGCAGGTCGTGTGGGGGCAGTGGAGCTCGGACCGCGCGAAATGGATACCCGGGACCGCGATCTACGCCGCCCACAAACCCGCACGCTAGTGGACCGCGGCGTCCCAGGTCGCGCCGTACCCGACCGACACATCCAGCGGTACGTCGAGCGCGCACGCGCCGGCCATCGACTCGGTGACGATCTTCTCGACCTGAGCGCGCTCCCCCTTGGCGACTTCGAGAATGAGCTCGTCGTGGACCTGCAGCAGTAGCCGGGACTTGGTCTTCGCCGCGGCCAACGCCTTTTCGACATTGAGCATCGCGACCTTGATGATGTCCGCGGCCGACCCTTGGATGGGCGCGTTGAGAGCCATCCGCTCCGCCATCTCGCGGCGCATCCGGTTATCGCTGGTGAGGTCCGGCAGATAACGCCGGCGACCCATGATGGTCTCGGTGTAGCCGGTCATCCGAGCTTGTTCGACGACATCGTGCAAGTAGTCACGGACGCCGCCAAACCGCTCGAAGTAGGCGTCCATCTGCTCGCGCGCGAGCGCCGGGGTGATGCGCAGCTGCTGCGACAGCCCGTACGCCGACAACCCGTAGGCCAGGCCGTACGACATGGCCTTGGTACGCCGCCGCATCTCCGCGTCGACCGCGGACGCGTCTACGCCGAACGCCCGCGACGCAACGAACGTGTGCAGGTCCTCGCCGGTCGTGAACGCCTCGATCAGTCCTTCGTCGCCGGACAGGTGCGCCATGATCCGCATCTCGATCTGGCTGTAGTCGGCAGTCATCAGCGACTCGTAGCCGGGCCCTACGACGAACGCGTGCCTGATCTGCCGACCCTCCGCGGTACGCACCGGAATGTTTTGCACGTTGGGGTCCGTCGAGGACAGCCGCCCGGTCGCGGCGATGGTCTGCTGGAACGTCGTGTGGATCCGGCCGACGTCATCGACCAGCGGCAGCAAGCCGTCCACGACCGACTTGAGCCGGGTGACATCGCGGTGGCGCATGAGGTATTCGAGGAACGGGTGCTGCGTCTGTTCGAGCAGCCCGCGTAACGCGTCGGCGTCGGTGGTGTAGCCGCTCTTGATCTTCTTGGTCTTCGGCAGGCCGAGCTCCTCGAACAGCACGACCTGCAGCTGCTTCGGCGAGCCGAGGTTGATCTCGTGACCGATCACCGAGTAGGCGTCGTCGGCGGCCGCGCGCACCTCGTTGCCAAACTGGTCGGACAACGACTCGAGGTAGTCCGAATCGACTGCGATGCCGCGAATTTCCATCTCTGCAAGCAAAGTAGCCAGCGGAAGCTCCATGTCCTGCAGCAGCGACGTCGCGCCACGATCGGCGAGCTCCGTGTCCAGTACGACGGCCAGTTGAACGGTGCCGATTGCCCGCGCGATGTGCTCTGCGGCGATCTGCTCGTCGGCCTCGTCCTCGCCGCCGTCAAGGGTCAGCTGCTTGGCGGAGGCGTCACTGGGCGAGGCCAGCTCGCGTTGCAGGTGCCGCAGCACGAGGTCGGCCAGGTCGAACGAACGCTGTCCCGGCGCGACGAGGTACGCCGCCAGCGCGGTGTCGCTGCGCAGCCCGGCCAGCGACCAGCCGCGTGCGGCGATCGCCAGGAGTGGCCCCTTGCAATCGTGGATGACTTTAGGAACTTTTGCATCGGCGAGCCAGCCGGCGAGCGCCGCGTCGTCGGCGGCCGTCAGCTGCTCCGGTCGCAAGTCGACGTACGCCGAGGCGCCGTCCTGGACCGCGAGCGCGATGCCGGTCAGCTCCCCGGTCCCCCGTCCCCAGGTGCCGCGCAGCGACAGTCCCACCGGCGCCGCCCCGGTCGCGTTGGCGGCGAGCCAGTCGGCGAGCGCCCCCGGCTGGAGGGTCGTGGCCTCGAACTCGAAGCCGTCGGTCGCCTCAGGCTCGGCCGAGGTCAGCGTCTCGTAAAGGCGGTCGCGCAGCACCCGGAACTGAAGCGAGTCGAAGACCTTATGCACCTCGTCGCGGTCCCAGCCCTGCATCTGCAGCTCGTCGACCTCGACGCCGAGGTCAAGATCCGGCAGCAGCCGGTTGAGCTCGAAGTTGCGCAACACGTCGGGAAGATATTCGCGGACCGCATCGCCGACCTTGCCCTTGATCTCACCGACGTTTTCGATGATCTCATCAAGCGAGCCGTACTTATTGATCCACTTGGCCGCCGTCTTGGGGCCCACCCCCGGTACGCCGGACAGGTTGTCGCTGTCCTCACCGACCAGCGCCGCCAGGTGCCGGTAGCGGTCCGGGCCGACGCCGTACCGCTCGGTGACGGCCGCCGGGGTCATCCGCGAGAGGTCGGACACTCCCCGCTTGGGATAGAGGACAGTGACGTGGTCGTCGACCAACTGGAAGGCATCGCGATCACCAGAACACACGAGTACGTCGAGGTCCGCGGCGCGCGCTTGCGCCGTCAGCGTCGCGAGGATGTCGTCGGCCTCGAAACCCTGCGCGGTAACCCAGCGGATCTTCAGCGCGTCGAGCACTTCCTGAATCAGGCTCACCTGGCCGTTGAACTCGCTCGGTGAGGCTGCTCGCTTGGCCTTGTAACCGTCGTACTGCTCGGTGCGAAACGACTTGCGCGACAGGTCGAACGCGACCGCCAGGTGGGTGGGCTGCTCGTCGCGCAGCACATTGATCAGCATGGAGGTGAATCCGTAGACCGCATTGGTGGGCTGACCATCGGTGGTGGAGAAGTTTTCGACGGGTAGCGCAAAGAACGCACGGTAGGCGAGCGAGTGCCCGTCGAGGAGCAGGAGCCGATTCGGGGTAGTCACGCCCTCGAGTCTAGGGTTGCGCCATGACATCTTCCGAACCAGTCGAGACCACCGAGCCGGTCTCGGGGCCGCCGGCCCATCTGATGAAGCGATTCCGCCCGGATGGGCAAATGGACGACAAGCTAGGCCTGGTCATGCGTGACTGGAATCCGCAGCGGCTCGTCGCCACGATGCCGGTCGCGGGCAACATCCAGCCCATGGGTCTGTTGCACGGCGGGGCAAGCGCGGCCATGGCCGAGTCGCTCGGCTCGATGGGCGCAGCGGTGAACTCCCCCGCCGGGACCTATAGCGTCGGCATCCAACTCCAGGCGACGCACCACCGGTCGGCGACCAGCGGGACCGTGACCGGCGTGGCCACTCCGATTCACCTGGGCCGCACGTTGAAGACGTTTCAGATCGTGATCACCGACGACGCGGGCAATCGCTGCTGCACCGCACAGTTGACCGCGATGACGCTACCGGGCAAACCCGGCCCCAAATAGCCGCGGTTACGGACACCTGTCACGCACTACGTCTCGGCTAGGTTCGCTGCGCTCTCTGCGCTCTCTGCGCTCGACGACCGAAATTCAACGGAATCCGCAGTCGTTCGGCGTACGTCGAAGCCATTCCCAACGACTTGCGCAAATGTGCTACGGATGCGATCCGGCGTACGACCAGGGGCGCGAAACCGAGCCGCGCGTAGTAGCGGTTGGTCTCGCGGGCAGTGGAGCTGACGCCCACGATGAGGTGCTTGGCGCCGCAGCGGTCGGCGTACCGGGTCGCCTCGCACAGCAGGGCCTTGCCAATGCCGCGGTTGCGGAAGTTGTCCGGCACCAATAGGTAGTTGACGAAAATGGCCGGCGACTCGAAGACCGCGCTGATCGTGTCCCTGGACAGGACCGCGACGCCGGTGACCACCGTGTCATCGAGCGGGTCAGTGGCCACGATGGTGCGAACGTCGGCATCGGTGAGCAGTTTCTCAAACTGGGTCTGACGGTTGCGCATGTCCGGGCCCTCGAGGAGTCGGCGGACGCCCGCGTGGGAGTGCCCCTCGGATTCATCCAAGACAGTCGCCGTCAGGTGCATGATCGCGACGATGTCATCAGGCTGCGCATCGCGGACAGGTAGCGCTGCGCGAGTCATTCAACTACACCTCCAGTGCGCACAGTGGTCTACCGTACGCCGTGCCCGAGCGCCCGAAGTAACGGGACTCAGGCCCGCCTCAGGCGACGCCGAGGTAAGCCTCTTTCACCGCTGGATCGGTCAATAGCTGCTTGCCCGGTCCGGACTTCGTCACAGCGCCAGTCTCAAGAATGTATGCAAAGTGCGATCGTGACAAGGCGCCCTGCGCATTTTGTTCAACGAGAAGGACCGTGGTGCCGTCTTTGTTGATGCCGGTGATGATCTGCAGGATCTGCTGGATGATCTTGGGCGCCAAGCCAAGCGACGGCTCGTCGAGTAGCAGCAGCTTCGGGCGTGCCATGAGCGCCCGTCCAATCGCCAGCATCTGCTGCTCGCCACCGGAAAGCAGGCCGCCCTTCTGGCCCTTGCGTTCCTCGAGCCGCGGGAAGAGACCGAAGATGTGCTCGACCATCTCGTTGTATTGCGCCTTGGACGGGAACTTTCGCGCGAAGGTCCCCATGTCGAGGTTCTCCAGCACCGTCATTCCGGGAAATACGCCGCGGCCTTCCGGCGACTGGCAAATGCCCTCGGCGACCCGATTGTGTGCAGGCATCCGGGTAATGTCCGCGCCCTCGAAGATGATCTTGCCGGACGTCAGAGGGCGCACCCCCGAGATCGCCCGCATCGTCGTCGTCTTGCCGGCGCCGTTCGCGCCGATCAGGCTGACGACCTGACCCTCCTCGACCTGTAACGACAACCCATGGAGGGCCTCGATCGCGCCGTAGTTAACCACCACGTCGTGCAGCTCAAGCATCGCCATCGAGATCCACCTCCTCGTCGGGTACGCCGAGGTACGCCGCAATGACGGCGGGGTTGTCGCGGATCTGCTCCGGCGTACCTTCGGCTATCTTCCGTCCAAATTCCAGTACGACGATGCGATCGGTCGCGCCCATCACCAGCCGCATGTCGTGTTCGATCAACAGCACCGTGTAGCCCTGGTCGCGGATCTGTTTGATCAGCCCCATCAGCTCGACTTTTTCGGCCGGGTTGAACCCGGCGGCCGGCTCGTCCAGGCACAGCAGTTTCGGCTCGGTTGCCATCGCGCGAGCGATCTCGAGCCGACGCTGATAGCCGTAGGGAAGGTTACGCGCCTGGTCCCCCGCCCGGTCGCCGATACCGACGAACTCGAGCAGCGCCACGGCGCGGTCGATCGCCTCACGTTCCTCGCGGCGGTGGCGCGCAGACCGAAACAACGCTCCCGGGACCGAGGTGTGGTGTCGCGCATCTGCACCGACGACCACGTTTTCCAGGGCCGTCATCGTCGGGAACAGCCGGATGTTCTGGAAGGTCCGCGCGATGCCCAGTCGGGTGATCTTGTTTCGCTTGACCTTGGTCAGCGGTTTACCGTCGAAAATGACCGTCCCGCTGGTCGGGCGATAGACGCCGGTCATCGCATTGAAGCAAGTGGTCTTACCGGCCCCGTTGGGACCGATCAGGCCGAGTATCTCGCCCCGCCGGATCGTGAAGTCGACATCGTCGAGCGCGACCAGGCCGCCGAACTTCATCGTGACGTGGTCGATGTGCACGAGGGTCTCGCCGGCCTTGCCGGCGTCGCGTCCCTCGATCGTCTCGGCAACCTCGGCGGCGCGTTCCTCAGGAAGGTCTGCCAACGCCGAGTGCGCCTCGATATTGGTATCTGCCGGTATCTCGGCGGTCATAGCGCCTCCCTGTTCGTCGGCGGTACGCCGTCCACCTCTTCGTCAGGCTCGTAGTCGATCGTCGCGTCCTTCGGTAGGTCGGCCCCGAGTAATCGATGTCGCGCGGGGATCAACCCCTGCGGCCGGAAGAGCATGAGCACGATCAGCGCGACGCCGAAGATCAGGAACTTCCACTCGGCGATGACGGTGAACCGCGACGGGATGTAAACGATCAAGAACGCGCCGAGCAGAACGCCGAGCTTGTTGCCCTGTCCGCCGAGCACGACGGCGGACAGGAAGAGCATCGACGTGACGACGTCGAACTTCTGGTTGTTGACGAACTGGACTTGGCCAGCCATCAGCGCCCCAGAGAGCCCTCCGATCGCGGCGCCTATCGCGAAGGCCCACAGTTTGTACTTAAACGTGCTCACGCCCATGATCTCCGCGGCGTCCTCATCCTCACGCAGGGCAATCCAGGCGCGTCCGACGCGTGAGTGCTCCAGGTTGCTGACCGCCCAGAGCATGAGCAGGATCAACACGATGATCAGCCAGTACCAAGCAAGGCCCGAGGTGAACGGTTTGGCGTTGTTGGCGTTGGAGAAGAACCCGAATGGTCGCGAGTCGCTCGTCCCGACGACAGGGAACGCGACCCGGGCGAACCCGGTCTGCCCTTTCAGCGGACCGATATTGTCAGCGAGTAGCCGGACGATCTCACCGAAACCGAGTGTCACGATCGCCAGATAGTCACCGCGTAGTCGCAGCGTGGGTAATCCCAGCAGCAGTCCCGATAGCGCGGTGACGACCATCGCGATCGGCACACAGGCCAGCCACGACCAGCGCAGCGCCAGCTCGCTGTCGGGGCTGGAGAGCAACGCGACGACGTACGCGCCGACCGCGAAGAACCCGACGTACCCGAGGTCCAGCAGCCCGGCCAGGCCGACGACGACGTTGAGCCCGAGGGCAATCAGCCCGGTGCGCGCGCATTCCGCGAGCACGTTGCTGAACTGGAGGCCGGCGCTGTCGGTGCTGATGCCGGGCGGGTTGAGCAGCGGCAGGATGACCAAGAAGATCAGGAACGCAATCGTGATGGTGAGCTTGACCGGTTTGCCCAGCCCTTCCCACCAACGGCGTACGGGATTGCCCACACTGGGCAACTTGTCCAGCAGCCCTTTGTCGGGCTTCTGCGGCGACGTCTGCGAAACAGTCATGCTCGAGCCCTCCCTAGAGACTCACCGAGAATCCCCGATGGCCGGAACATCAGTACGGCGATCAGCAGCACGAATGCCACGACGTCACGCCAGGCACCACCGAACAGTGCCTGGCCCCAGTTCTCGGAGACTCCGAGGAGGAGGCCTCCGAGGAGCGCGCCGCGCAGGTTGCCGATGCCACCGAGGACGGCGGCGGCGAACGCTTTGATACCGAGCAGGAAGCCGCCGGAGAAGACAATGCCCTGCGGGATTTTGATGGTGTACAGCAGTGCGGCGGCGCCGGCGAGGATTCCCCCGACGAGGAAGGTCGTCATGATGACTTTCTCCGGGTTGACCCCCATCAGCCGGGCGGTCGTGGGGTCCTGCGCGACGGCCCGGATGCCGCGACCGAACTTCGTCCGGTTGACGAACGAGTCGGCCAGGATCATCAAGATAACGGCCGAAACGACAATCATGATCTGGACGTTGTCGATCTGCGCGGAAAAGATGTTGAAAACGTGGACCGGTGTCATCAACCGGATCTGCGGCTCTGGGTTCTGCCCCCGCCACACAAAGAACGCCTGCTGGATAGCCAGCGAGGCGCCGATTGCAGTGATGAGGAAGACCAGTGGCGGCGCACCGCGTTTGCGCAGTGGCCGGTAAGCGACCCGCTCAATAATCACGGCCGTCGCCCCGGAGGCGATCATCGCGATCAGCATCGCCACAATCAGGTAGACGACCGTGAGCGCGACGCCCTCGTTATAGGCGTCCGCCGCGGGTGTGAACCCGAGCGCTTGCAAGATGAAGTACTGCGCAAACATGCCGACGAGGAATACCTCGGAATGCGCGAAGTTGATAAGTCGAAGCACGCCGTAGACAAGTGTGTAGCCGATGGCGATGAGCGCGTAGATCGCGCCGTACGTGAGACCGTCCGTCGTCAGCGACCAGAAATCCCTGATCAGGCTACTGGTATCGAACGAAATCCAAGTATCGGCGAGCGTGGTCGCTGCCAATGTTATGTGCATCCAGAATCCTTATCGATAAGGCATTGGACATGCGTGCGGCCGGACCGGAAGGGCCCGGCCGCATGCGTGTTGGCGGCGGTGAAACCGTCACCGATGTGATGTGTCCGTACTACTTGACCTCGTAGATCCAGATGTTGGTCTCAGCGAGCTCGCCGGTGTTGTCCCACTTGTAGTGGCGGGCGATGCCGTCACCGTCGTAGCTCTTCACGTAGTCGAGCAAAGCCGGCCGGGTGACTGCACCGGAGTCGATTCCCTTGAGCATGATCGTCGCAAGGTCATAACCTTCGACCGAGTAGGTGCCGGGCACCTTGCCACCGGTTGCCTCGCCGTACGACTTGGCGAATGTGTCGTCAGCAGGACCGCACGGGCAGGACAGAATCGCGCCCTTGGCGGCCGAACCGGCGCCCTTGACGAACTCCGGATCCTTCACGCCGTCTGCCGACATGAACTTCGCCTTTACGCCACCCTGGCGCAGCTGCTGCACGAACGGAGACGCCTCGGCGTAGTAACCGGAGTAGAACACGACATCGACGTTGGCGCTCTTGATCGCGTTGACGACCGCGGAGAATTCCTTCTGCTTGGTCTTCACGTCTTCGTTGCAGGTGACGAGGCTGCCAAGCGTATCGCTGATTTCCTTAGCCAAGCCGATGCCGTAGTCCGAGTCGTCCTTGACGACACAGACCTTCTTAGCCTTCAAGCTGTCCTTGATGTACGCCGCGACGGCCGGTCCCTGGACCGCGTCGTTGGCGAGGCCGCGGAAGAACGTCTTCCAGCCCTGTTTGGCGAGGTCCGGGTTAGTTGCCGATGCGGTGACGGACACGAGACCAGCCTGGTTGAACTGGTCGTCGACGGCCTTGCTCTCGCCGGAGAACGCCGGGCCAAGCAGACCGATGACCGAGTTGTCCTGCACGATGGACGGCGCGACCTGGGTCGCCTTCTCCGGCGTACCTTCGGTGTCGAACGGCGCGATCTCGACCTGGCAGTCCGGGTTGGCCTTGTTGTGTTTGTCGACGGCGGTCTTCATGCCGTTGAGGATGTTGATGCCGAGCGCGGCGTTATCACCGGTTTGGGCCCCGGCGAATCCGAGCTTCACGCCCGAGCACTTGGCCTTGCCGTCACCCGCCGGATCGGCCGGCGTGCTCGCTGCGGCCTCAGGAACCTTCTTGCCTTCCTTCGTGATCTGTTCGAGCGGCTGGATCGTCGGCGTGCCGGACGACCCACTGCTGCTGCTGCTGTTCGTTTTCTTTTCGCCACAGCCTGTTGCGACGACGGCGAGAATCGCACACGCTGCGACAGCGCCGTACAACGGTCGACGGACCACGCTAACCTCCGATAGTTCATTCTTCGACGCAAGTGCCGGATAGTTCCGGCCAGATCCTTGTCGTCTACAGGCGAAAAAATGTACCGCCCGAATGTTTCATATTTGTGACCGAACTCGCCTTCGTGACCGAACAGCAATATTCGGTGTTCGCGGAATCGCGTGAAAATTGGTGACCAGGTACTACCCTTCGGGTCAGTTGACCTGGTCAGGCTAGCGTTTAATGCTCTCGAGCACCACAGCCGCGACCGCTTTCATCGTCGTACGGCGTTCCATGGCGCTCTGTTGAATCCAACGGAATGCCGCCGCCTCGGACAGCTTGTGCTCGACCATCAACGCCGCCTTCGCGCGGTCGACCAGCTTGCGAGTCTCCAGGCGGTCGCCGAGCTCGGCCACTTCCTCATCGAGCGCGCGCATCTGCGCAAAGCGGGCCACCGCCATCTCTATCGCCGGCACTAGATCGGACTTCTGAAATGGTTTGACCAGATAACCCATGACTCCCGCATCGCGGGCACGCACGACGAGTTCGCGTTGGCTGAAGGCGGTGAGGATGACGACGGGAGCGATCTTGTCGGCGCAGATGCGCTCGGCCGCGGCCAACCCGTCGACCCCTGGCATCTTCACATCGAGGATGACCAGGTCCGGTCGTAGCTCGACCGCGAAGTCGATGGCCTCTTGCCCGTCTGAGGCCTCGGCGCAGACGTCGTACCCTTCCTCGATGAGCATCTCCTTGAGGTCGAGCCGGATCAACGCTTCGTCTTCGGCGATGATCACCCGGGGCGCGGGCCGTGCGGCTGCGGCCGGGTCGATCTCGACCTGATCGGACGCGATCCCGGTCGGGAGATCGGTGGCTGCGGACTCGGGGTGGTCATGATCTGTCACGTGGTCGCTCCAATACGGTCGCCTCGTCGTACCGCCCGACTAGCGAACGAGAAATCGACCTGGTTACCCTATATACCTTGCCAACATCGGCTGGTGACCTACCTACCGTGAATCGGCGAGGCCCTGTAGCCCAACGGCAGAGGCACGGTGCTCAAACCACCGCCAGTGTGGGTTCGAATCCCACCGGGGCTACCACGCGAGACGCCCTCTTGCCGTCGCTTACGAGCGACAGTAGGAGGGTGTTGTCGTTTAAGTCGTCCACTCAATCAGGTGGAAGCGGCCAAAGCCGCGCTTCAAGCGTGTTGGAGCAGAACGCCGAAACTTATGCCCGCCCGTCCCTAGTCGCGTTGTGGTGGTGGGTCGGTGTCGGCGGGATAGGTGAGGTATCTGCGCCCGGCGGGGCTGGTCCATTCACACGACGCGTCGTCGTGCAGTGTCACTCGCCAGTTGGTTTGGTGTTTCAGCCGATGGTGGCGTCTGCACAGAGCGATCAGGTTGCAGTCGCCGGTGGTGCCGCCGGTCCCGTCGGGGCGGTGCGGGTCGATGTGGTCGACGTCGCAACGTTCGGCGGGGCGGGTGCAGCCAGGAAAGCGGCAGGTCTGGTCGCGTTGGATGACGCGGCGGCGCATCTGTGCCGGTGGGCGATACGTTTTGGTGCCGACATCGAGGACCGCGCCGGTGTAGGGATCGGTGATGACCCGTTGCCAGCGGGCGTCCTGTGCGAGGTAACGGGCCAGGTCGGCATCGATGGGCCCGAGCCCCTCGATCGCGGCGACCGCCCGCCGGTGCGGGTCCTCCGGGCGCGTTTCAGCACTGAGCGTGTCGGTGGCTTCAGAATCGTTCGTACCCGCATCGTTCGGGTTGGCACTGTCGGTGTTGCCGCTGTTGGTGTTGCCACCGGGTCGACCCTGCGTTTGGCCGGTACCGCCCGCATCGTCCGAGGCGTCGGCACCATTCACGTCTCCGGCGCCGCGCGTGCCGGTTTCGGTGCCGGCGAGGTCGGACCCGGCTAACGCGTGCGCGGGGATCGTGACCTTGATCGTGACCTCGGGGATGCGCGGGACGGTGAAGTTGATCGTCGCGGCGAGTCCCCGGATCGTCTCGAACACTGCGGCGGCTTCGGTGGACTCGCTCGGGTCGGTGATCAGGTACTGCCCGTCGGCGTCCCACGCCGCCGCGCCGGGTATCGCCCCGCCGTAGGCGGGGTGCCCGGCGGGGCGGATCATCG
>NZ_PVUE01000014.1 GCF_003003235.1 Antricoccus suffuscus | reverse complement strand
GCGCGGCGTTCCTGCTGTTTCGTGGTGCCGGTGACCGCGATGACCGCCTTACGTAGCCGCCGCGCGAACTGGCCGGGAGTGTCGGTGTGCGCGTGTAGCAGGACCCGCGCAGTGACCTTCTCCAACTCCGTGTCGGTGAGGTCGGTGGTGTGCTCGGTGAACAGGTCCAGCTTGTGCGCGCTCATTCCGCGGTACGGGTCTCCGTCGGGGTCGAGACTGGCCACCGCTACGGCGTAGTGGCGGGTGTAGTAGCTGGCCGTGGCGAGCTGGTTCTTCGCCGTACCGGCGCTCACGCACGTCGCGGCGGCTAACTCGGCGGCGGCGAGGTCAATGTTCTCCAGCCACGTATCGGACCCGATGTCCGCGCACTGCGCGCGGGCATGTGGACGGGTACTACCGGGGACGGCGGCCTGGTCGGGGAGTTGGTAGTCCGCGACCGAGTGCAGGGTCGCGCGCAGGGTGAGTTTCTCGTGGTAGAGCCGTGCCTCGTCCTGGTCGATTTCGACTAGCCGGGTGAGGGTGGCCGCGAAAGACGCCGCTTTGGTGATCGATGGTGTGGGCGCGCCGGGTTGGGGTCGTTCCTTCACTCCATCGCTCGTACTCATGTGCTATATCTTACTGCGCTAGTGGCTACTCGCGCAAGGCCTGGGTTCGCTACTTTCCATGTATGTCAGGGTATTTTGTGACGGATGAACGGGTATTTTGTGACGGATGGCGGGCGTCGAAAGCGCGATTTGAACAGTAGATCCAGCCGGAAGTACGTCGAAAGCACGCTTTCGACAGGGTCAGCGAGACGGAAGCGCGGACCGACCAGAGCGATACGTGAGGCGCAGCGCGAGCCTAGAAGCGCACGACGTACCCGGGCTAGGCGGTACAAACTCGCGGATCGTCAGGCCGTGGCCCAGGCGGTGGCCTCGTCGTGCTCATCGTCGCCGTTGCACAGTTTCCAGCCATCGTCGTACTTGCGGTAGTAGAGCGTGCCAATCTGATCCGGGCAGTTGTCGGGTGCGATTTGGGCATTCGCCGAGTCGGCCCAGATCTCGATGTCGAAGAAGAGGACTCCGGCATCTGGTGGGTCAACGACGACATTGTTGAGCTGGTCCTCATTGAACTGGTCGAGGTAGAACTCGGCCTCATCGGGACACATACGCTCTGCCATCGCCCGCGCGTCACCGGCGTCGGCGGCCCGCTTGTACTCCAACGTCAAGGCCTTGATGTCGTCTGTGTCGCTCACCGCGTCTCCCTCGCTTCGTTAAGAGGAAATTACCTGACCGAGACTAGTCAGTCGAGGCGGCGAGTTCGGCCTTTTTGATCTTTCCGGTGGTCGTCATTGGATATTCATCGACAAACTGGATGACCGGCACCTTGTAGGTCGCCATCTGTGTTTTTGCCCAGTCCCGAAGCTCGTCCTCTGTCACCTGCGCACCCTCGACCAGTTTGACGAACGCAACGGGTATCTGGCCGCGCCGAGAATCGGCCTTAGGTACGACGGCCGCGACCTCGACCGCGTCATGCCGACATAGGAAGGTCTCGACCTCGGAAGGAAACACGCTCATCCCGCTCACCTTGATCATGTCCTTCTCGCGGGCAAGGTAGTGCAAACAGCCAGCCTCGTCGATGAATCCGCTGTCGCCGGTATGCAGCCAGCCATCTCTGATTGCGTCGGCGGTGGCATCCGGCCGCTGCCAGTAGCCGTTCATCACGGCGGGGCTGCGCAAGATGATGTCACCGCGGTCCCTGAATGGCAGCGGTTCGTGCGTAACCGGGTCGACGACCATGATGTCGGTACCAGGCATCGGTAATCCGACCATTCCGGGCTCTCCCCGCAAGTCCCAATCGTCCGTTTGCAGGCCGTACGTCGAGGTGTCCATCGTGTGCGTCTCGGTCATCCCGAAGGCGATCTCGCGCAGGATGCCGTCGCTACGGGTGGCCTTGCGCCACTGCTCGCGCACCTCGGGACTGAGCCGCGCGATGAATGACATCGTCAACGGTTGGGAGAGGCTGGTGAAGTCGTGGTCGGCCGTGGCGGGGTGCTCGGCGATCTCGATGTAGTTGTCGACCGTGCCGAGGGTCATCGTGACCTTGTAACGATCGATCAGCGCGATCACGCTTGCTGCGTCCCAGCGTGCGAGCAACACGGATGTCGAGCCGCTGACAATCGGCATGAGGATGCCTACATCTTCGCCGGCGATCCAGAAAATGGGCACGTGGCAGAGCAGTACCGACCGCTGTGGAATGCCGTTGCCGGCATTCGTGGTGACCGCGGTATAAAGCATGTGTCGCTGGGTATGTTCGCAGCCCTTAGGAAGGCCCGTGGTGCCGCCGGTGTAGTTCAGCGCCGCGAGCGCATCGAGATCAACATTCCGCGCGGGCGCGCGGTCGGCGGCGATCAGGTCGTCCCAGGTAGCAGCATCGGCGAACCGCTCGACGGGCACCGCCGCCGGCGCGTCAGGAAGAGGCACCGGTGAATTGTCCGACGCCAAGGCGTACGCCGAGGTCACCAGCACGTCACGCACATTGGTCTTATCGATCACGTTGGCCAGGACGTCCAGGCATGAGTCGAGCACGAACAGCACGCTCACGTCGGCGTTGCTCAACTCGTGTTCGAGCTCGTGCTCCTTGAACATCGTATTGATCGGCACATGTACTGCGCCAAGCTTCATGATCCCGGCAAACGCGATGAGGAACTGCGGCGAGTTTGGCAAGTAAACGCCGACTCGGTCACCGGCCTTTACGCCGACCGAGGTGAGCCAGCCGGCGGCTCGATCCGACAACTCGTCGTACTGCGCCCACGTGATATCCGTGCCATAGAAGGCAATCGCGACGTCGTCAGGGGTCTCGCGGGCCCAGTGTCGTAGGTGGTCGCCGATGGAGATCTCGCCGAGCGGGTACTGCACCTCGCGGGGTACGTCGGCGGGCCAGCGCGCGTCCGCGCGACGTCGGGCCTCGGTGAGGTAATCGTCGATGTTCATCGGACTGTGGCCTTTCTACGCTTGACGGTTCGAACGTTCGATAGCCCGGCGGCCGTCGGCAGGCCGACCAGACGGGTCGAGATCCGGGTGATGTCGTGTTCGAGGTCCTCGCGGCGCCTCGGTGACTTCTCGAGAATGCGGGCGAACTGCGCGACGATACCGATCAGCGCCTCGGCGATGACATCCGAGGATCCGGCGGGGGCGGCCGTACCGTTGGCTATGGCGCGTTCGATGTAACGCGTCGCGCGTTTGACGGGTCTTTCGCTGATCTCTCGCCAGGTCTCGCTCACCTGCGGGTCGGAGATGGCCGAGTGTTCGATCACAGTGAGCAGTGCAAGATTGCGTGTGTAGGCCTTGAGATAGGCGACTGTCGCTTGTTCGAAGATGGCGGTATCGGTGAGCCCGGCCGCCGGGTCGACGTCTTGGGCGGTAATCAGATCGTCGCGCACAGCGCGGGCCAGGGCGGCGAAAACGTCGGCCTTAGAAGCAAAGTAGACGTAGAAGGCGGCCCGGGAGATGCCGACTTCGGTGGCGATGTCGGCGACCGTCGTACCGGAGTAGCCGAGCTTGGCGAACACGGCACGCGCCGCGCGGATAATCTCCTGGCGTCGGTCCCCATCGTGCGGCTGGCGGTTGGTACGTGCCGCCCACCCTTGTTTTGCCCCTGGCATGTTCACTAGCCTATTGACACTGACGTCAATGTCAACGGGCAGGTCCCTCTGGACCGAGACACGTTGTCTGGGCGACGACGTACGGCGATGAGGAGCACGGCAGATGGCAGTACTTGTAGGCAATCGCGCAGAGATCGCGGTTCGGGTAATCCGGGCCCTCGCGGCGCTCGACATCGAGTCCGTCGCGGTGTACGCCGATGACGATGCGGACGCGATGCATGTCGGTTTGGCGGACCGTGCGGTTGCCCTGAACGGCACTGGCGCGGCGGCGTACCTCGACGTAGACGGACTCGTCGCGGCCGCCGTCGCCGCCGGCTGCGACGCGATTCATCCCGGCTACGGGTTTCTCAGCGAGAGCGCGGCGTTGGCCCGCGCTTGCTCGGAGGCCGGTCTGACCTTCGTGGGCCCGTCCGCGCAGACGCTCGACCTGTTCGGCGACAAGACGCGCGCCCGCGAGTTCGCGATCTCGGTGGGGGCGCGCGTCTTGCCCGGCACCAACAGGGCCACATCGTTGGACGAGGCCCGCGAGTTCATGCACGACCATGGTGCGCTCATGGTCAAGGCCATCGCGGGTGGTGGCGGTCGAGGCGTACGTCGAGTGCTCGACGAGGCCGATCTCGCCGAGGCATTTGACCGCAGCGCATCTGAGGCACTCGCGTCGTTTGGCAGTGCGGACCTCTACGTCGAGAAGTTGATCACCCGAGCGCGGCACATTGAGGTACAGATCGTCGGTGACGGCGTTGACGTCGTTGACCTGGGGGAGCGGGACTGCACCATCCAGCGCCGCCACCAGAAGCTAGTTGAGCTGGCGCCGAGCCCGTTCCTTGATGACGCGGTGCGCTCGGAGATACTTGCCTCGGCCAAGGCGCTGGCCGCCGGCGTGAAATACCAGACTCTCGGCACATTTGAATTCCTGGTGGACATGGACGCGACGGATCCGGCCACGGCGGTGACGTTCATGGAGGCCAATCCGCGGGTGCAGGTCGAGCACACAGTGACCGAGGAGGTCACGGGCGTCGATCTTGTGGCCGCGCAGATTCGGATCGCGTTCGGAGCCCGCCTTGAGGACGTCGGGCTCGCGAAATCGTTGACACCCCAAGGTTTTGCGGTCCAGACGCGCGTCAACTCCGAAAGCTACGACGGCACCGAGGTGCTGCCGTCGAGCGGCGAGCTGTCCGTCTTCGACGTACCGTCCGGACCCGGCGTGCGGGTCGATCACGCCGGGTACGTCGGGATGGCGACCAACCCGCGCTACGACTCCCTGCTCGCCAAGGTCATCACGAGGGCGCCCTCCTTTGACGGTGCCGTACGCCGTAACTCGCGTGCCCTGCGAGAGTTCGTCATCGATGGGCTCGAGACCAACATCGCCTTCCTGCAGGCGATCTTGGCGAGCACCGAGTTCACGACCGGCGCGGCGTCCACGGCGTACGTCGATGCCGATCGAGACACACTGCTGGCATCGGCGTCGCAGATGGGCCGGGTTACCGGGCGCGCCACGCGCGTGCCGGCGTCTGTGGAGGACACGTCGATCGTGAGCGCCGACTCGGTGACCTCACACCTGGCGGGGGTCGTCGTTTCGGTCGAGGTAACCGAAGGGGCCCGTGTCCAGGTCGGCATGCCGCTGCTCGTTATCGAGGCCATGAAGATGGAGCACGTGATTACCGCCGATCGCTCCGGCGTCGCTCGTGAGATCACCGCGCAGCAGGGCGACGCCGTGCGCGGCGGGGTCTCGCTGCTACGCATTGAGACCGAGGAGCACCACGACGCGTCCGGGGCTCTCAGCGTGCAGGAGACCACGGTCGACCTTGATCAAATACGGCCCGACCTGGCCGAGGTGATCGAGCGGCACGATATCGGTCTCGACGAGCGCCGACCCAAATCCGTGGCACGACGTCGCAAGACCGGCCACCGCACCGCACGTGAAAACCTGGCCGACCTCTGTGACGACGGCTCCTTCGTGGAGTACGGCGCACTGGCGCTGGCCGCCCAGCGGCAGCGACGGTCCGTCGACGATCTGATCGAAAACACGCCGGCGGACGGTCTCGTGTGCGGGACCGCGACTGTGAACGCCGACCTCGTCGGGGAGGACAATGCGCGCGCGATTGTGCTGTCCTATGACTACACGGTGCTGGCCGGCACCCAGGGGCTGCACAACCATCAAAAGACCGACCGCATGTTTGAGATGGCCGAGCGCCAGGACGTGCCGATCGTGTTTTACGCCGAGGGTGGCGGTGGGCGCCCCGGTGACACCGACACCTCTAAGGTCGCGTGGCTGGACGTCATGTCCTTCCACACGCTTGGCCGGCTCAGTGGGCAGGTGCCGTCTGTCGGGATCGTCGCCGGTCGCTGTTTTGCCGGTAACGCGGCGTTCCTCGGCTGTCTCGACGTCGTCATCGCCACGCGCGATGCCAACATCGGGATGGGTGGCCCGGCGATGATCGAGGGCGGTGGCCTCGGTGTCGTCACTCCTGAACAGGTGGGCCCGACCTCCGTGCAGACGCGTAATGGCGTCATCGACGTACTCGTCGAAGACGAGGCCGAAGCGACCGCCGTCGCGAAGAAGTACCTGTCCTACTTCCAAGGCGCGACCACGGACTGGACCGAGCCGGACGCGCGAGCGCTGCGGCACGTTATCCCGGAAAACCGGGTCCGCGTCTACGACATTCGCAATGTTGTCGACGGGCTGGCCGACGTCGACTCGGTGCTCGAACTGCGCCGCGACTTCGGTATCGGCATGGTCACCGCGCTGATCCGGATCGAGGGTCGGCCGATGGGTCTGATCGCCAACAACCCGGCGCATCTTGGCGGTGCGATCGACGCGGAGGCCGCGGACAAGGCTGCGCGGTTCCTGCAGCTGTGCGACGCGCACGGGCTGCCAGTGGTGTCGCTGTGTGACACCCCGGGGTTCATGGTCGGGCCGGAGTCGGAAGAGGACGCGACCGTGCGGCACTTCTCTCGGATGTTCGTCTGCGGCGCCAACCTTACAGTGCCGATGGGCCTGGTGATCGTGCGCAAAGGCTATGGCCTCGGCGCGATGGCGATGTCCGGCGGCAGCTTCAAGGCGCCCGAGTTCGCGATCGCATGGCCCACAGGAGAGATCGGCGCGATGGGTCTTGAAGGCGCCGTACGGCTCGGCTACCGCAACGAGATCGAGGCGATCAGCGACCCCGAAGAGCAGAAGCGCTACTTCGACAAGATGGTCGACCGCTACTACGAAATCGGGAAGGGCATCAACGCAGCCGCGGTGTTCGAGATCGACGACGTGATCGACCCTGCCGCCACTCGTAGGTGGATCGCGCGCGCGATGCCGCCGGTGTCACCCGACCGGACTCGACGCACGTTCGTCGACACCTGGTAGCCGGTCACCCATTCGAGGTGCTGGTCGCCGTACGCTACCGGTGCTGGATATCGCGACGAGGAGGACTCGGTTAGATGGCGCACAAGACGCTGGATGAGTACATCGACGGCTGGGCGCCCGGCGCGATCACCGACGTCGACCCACTGCGTCCTGAGGCAGCCGCACTCCTGCGGGACATCCTGGACGCTGGTGACGATTCCTCCAGCGATGGCACGCTGCCGCCGCTGTGGCATTGGGCCTATTTCACCACCTGGCCGGCCCAGCGGGCACTGGGCGAGGACGGGCACCCGACCGAAGGCCACTTCCTGCCGCCATTGCCTAATCGGCGGCGGATGTGGGCGGGCGGCCACGTCACCCTTCACGGCCGGCTGCGTCTGAATACCGAGACGACACGGACCGGCACGCTGACCGATGTACAGGTCAAGCACGGGCGCAGTGGCGACATGATCCTGGCCAGCGTCCGCTACGACTACGTGCAGGCCGGTACAACGCTGATCAGCGAGCTCCAAAACCACGTGTACCGAATCGGTGACGACGACGCGGCGCGACCCGCCTGGGGCCCGCGACCGGTCGACTACCCGGATTCCGACCTGCCCTGGCAGTTCCGGCTCACGACCGACCAGATCCGACTGTTCCGGCTGAGCGCTGTCACCGGCAACTCGCACCGCATCCACTACGACAGGCCGTACGCCGAAGACGTCGAGCACTATCCCGGGCTCGTCGTACACGGTCCGTTATTGGCGTTGCAGATGGCCGGCTTGGCTCGCAGGCATGATCCGGCCCTCGAATTGGCCGAGATCGACTATCGCGTCCTCAGCCCGGTCTTCGTCGGCGAGCCGGTGCTCGTGACCGGTCGACCGTCGGCCGACACGAGCGGAGCCGAACTGCAGGTCCTGTCGCAGCCAGATACGGTGCACGCCAAGGGAACCGCGACGTATCGTCGTACTATGACCAACCACTGAGTGTCACTAACTACGAAGACTGGAGTGACCATGCCCTACTTTATTGGCGAGTATGTCTACGACAAGGGACCGGAGAAGCGCGACGCAGCGCGCATGGCACATCGTGACTATCTGCGGACCTTGTTCGACCAGCGCAAGGTTCTCCTCTCCGGTCCGCTGGCCGACGAGAGCCAGGGGTACGTCGTCTACTACGCCGATAACCTCGACGAGGCCACGGAGTTGTTGAAGAACGACCCATACAACCTCCAAGACGGGGCGACCTGTAAGGGGCCACGGGAGTGGACCATCCTCTTGCGCGCCGACTACCTCCCCGCGGGCTAACGGCGTTGCTGGACTGCGAAGGCTACCGACGAAGGTCGGCTGAGTGACCGTGCGCGCAGACGAGTCCGGGTCCGCACCAGCGGAGCCAGGGGACCAGATCTGGACGATTCCCAACTTGCTGAGTGTCCTGCGGCTGCTCGGTGTACCACTGTTCCTGTGGCTATTGCTTGGCCCCCAGGCCGACGGATGGGCAATTGTCGTGCTCGCAGTCTCGGCCGCGACGGACTGGGCCGACGGCAAGCTGGCGCGGCTGCTCGGCCAGACCAGCAAGCTCGGCACGATCCTCGACCCGGCCGCTGACCGGCTCTACATTCTCTCCACGCTGATCGCGTTTTTGATCCGCGGCATCGTGCCTTGGTGGCTGGTCGCGATCCTGCTGCTGCGCGACGCGATGACCGGGACTGCGCTGCTCGTGCTTCGCCGCTACGGATACGAGGCACTGCAGGTGCACTACCTGGGCAAGGCGGCGACGTTCTGTCTGCTGTACGCGTTTCCGTTGCTGTTGTTGGCACAAGGCGATTCGGCCGTCGCACATGTTGCTCTGCCGATTGCTTACGCATTCATGATCTGGGGCGGCGCCCTGTACGTCTGGGCGGGCATCGTCTACGTGATGCAGGTTTTCGCGCTGGTCCAAAAGGAACGCGCGACCGTCTGATGGCTGAGGACTCATCCCGCCCGGCGCAGCCAGTGAGGCCGCCACCCACGTTCGGTCGCAAGGTGCACAAACACGGCCAGGTCTTCAGTGACATGTCCGGCGCCATGCTTAAGGCGTTGCTCGATGACACCCTCGATCCGGCGTACGCCGAGGCCGCCGAGCGCAAAAAGGCAGTCGCCGGTGCTGAGCGGACCGAGCAACCTCGACGCCGATGGTTGCGTCGCCGCGAGACAACCCTGGTGGTTGTCGGTCTGGTGCTGGCGGGACTGCTCGTGGGAATCGCGTACCAGAATGCCGCCCGCCAGGCCCCGAGCGAACGGCTCGCCCGCAACGAGCTGACCGCGAAGGTCGTCGATCAGCAGGCGTACGTCGGCAAGCTTCAGAGCCAAAGCGAGACTCTCGCGGCCTCGGTTAACGCCGCGCGGGACAAGCTGCTAACGGAGTCCGCGGCCGGCTCACAATTACTCGAATCACTCAACGCGTTGGAGACGGCGTCTGCCCAGTCGAAAGTCACCGGTCCCGGGGTGGTGATCACCGTGTCGGACCCCAAACCTGCCGAGGGCAATGATCCTGTCGGCGGCAAGACGCAGGCGCCGGCGATCAATACGCTGATCACCGACCGCGACCTGCAGCGGGTCGTCAATGCATTGTGGGAAGGTGGCGCCGAGGCTATCGCGGTCAATGGCCAGCGACTCGGCCCCACGACCGCGATCCGACAGGCGGGCGGCGCCGTACTCGTGGACTTCCTGCCGGTGGCCAGCCCGTACAAGGTCGAGGCAATTGGACCGGACAACAAGATGCAAACGACGTTTGCCAGCTCCGAAGTCGGTCGCCGACTCTCGACATACCGCAGCGTTTATCAGGCAGGATTGAGCATCGACACGTCCGACAAACTAACCCTGAAACCGGCACTGCCGCCAACCGCGCAAGTCGCCACCCCGATCGGAAAGGGCGCCAAGTGATACCCGCTTTCGGCCTGCTTATTGGCATCGGGCTCGGTCTGTGGTTCGACCCGACCGTGCCCATCTGGCTGCAGCCCTATCTCCCTATCGCTGTCGTCGCCGCCCTTGATGCGGTGTTCGGCGCGATCCGCGCCCGCCTTGACGGCATCTTCGACGCAAAGGTATTCGTCGTGTCCTTCGTGTCCAACGTCGTCGTCGCCGCGATGATCGTCTTTATCGGCGACAAGCTGGGGGTAGGCGCGCAGCTGTCCACGGCAGTTGTCGTCGTGCTCGGTATCCGGATCTTCGGCAACGCTGCGGCGATCAGACGGCACGTGTTCCGAGCATGAGCGAGGACTCACGGGACGACACAAATCCCGACCCCGACGAGCACGCTCTCGAAGAGTCCGCTGCCGACAACTCGGCTGCCGACGACTCTGCTGCCGACCACTCCGCCGACGAGACCATTTCCGAGGACTCGGCTCGCACCACGCGGCGGTCGGCCAAACTCGGTAGCAGGGCCGGGATTGCGATCGGCATCTTGTGCGTGTTGCTCGGTTTCGCGGTCGCCGTACAAGTCCGCCAAAACTCCGCCGCCGGCCAAAACCTCGCCGGCGCTCGACAGGAAGATCTTGTCCGGATCCTCAGCGATCTGGACGGACGTGAGCAGCGGCTGCAGGGCGAGATCACCGACCTGAAGAACACTCAGCAGGATCTCTCGTCGGGTGGGGACAAGGCTCAGGCCGCCGAGCAACAGGCTCAGAAGAAGGCCGCACAACTGGCGATTCTCGCCGGCACGGTCGGCGCGACCGGGCCCGGCATCACGTTGCACATCACCGACCCGAAGTCAGCGTTGTCGCCCGACGTCATGCTCAATGTGATCCAAGAGCTCCGGGCCGCCGGCGCCGAGGCCATCCAAGTCGGGACCGTGCGGATCGGGGTGACCAGCGCCATCACCGGCGGGGACGGCGCGGTTGTTGTCGACGGCAGTCCTGTGAAGATGCCGGTCGACGTACTCGCGATCGGCGACCCTGCGACAATCGGCGCGGCGATGTCGATTCCCGGTGGAGTCGTCTCGAGTGTCAAGCTGGTCGGCGGCGTTGTGACGGTGACCCAGTCGGGCAAGATCGATATCACCGCGTTGCGAGACCCGCAAAAGCCTGACTACGCTGAGCCGGCCGGTCCGTCGAAATAGCGGCAGCCAGAGTTCTCACCTGACTAGATCCAAGGAGCTACACATGATTCCCGAAGACCTCAAGTACACCACTGAGCACGAGTGGGTGAAGGTCGGCGGTGACCTTCCGGACGGTGTCGCTCGAGTCGGCATCACCGACTATGCACAAGAAGCCCTTGGGGACATCGTGTTCGTGCAACTGCCCGAGGTCGGCGACGCGGCCGAACCGGGACAGACCTTCGGTGAAGTCGAGTCGACGAAGAGCGTGTCGGACCTGTTCGCGCCGATCACCGGCAAGGTCGTGGGTCGCAACGAGGATCTCGACTCCACGCCGGAGTCGGTCAACTCGGACCCATACGGCGCCGGCTGGATGGTCGACATCGAGATCGGCGACCAATCCCAGATCGACGCGCTGCTTGACGCCGCGGCGTACCAAGCCACCATCGGCTAGCGGCGCACTCGATTCCACATCACCGCTCCAGGTCACCACCAAGTCTCTATGTAAAGTTGAGGGTTATAGTTTGTTTGAGATAGGTAACAATCAACCTCATGTTGACCCTTCTTTCCCTGCCCCCGTAGGCTTGTAGACATGCCAGCCGATTCCTCTGAACCTGACTTCTCCTCGCTGCCTAACGGTGAGACGACGCGCCAGTTTTCTGCGCTCGGTGCTGAACCCGAGGCGGTCGAGGCCGAAGAGGCTTCCGGGCTGGAGGCGATCGACGGTCTACCAGCCGATACGGCGTTACTCGTCGTCAAGCGCGGCCCAAATGCCGGCAGCCGGTTCCTGCTTGATCAGCAGGTGACGACCGCCGGTCGACATCCGGACAGCGATATTTTCCTCGACGACGTCACGGTTTCTCGGCGACACGTGGAGTTCCGTCGCGAGGACGGCAAGTTCGGTGTCCACGACGTGGGTAGCCTCAACGGCACCTATCTCAACCGCGAACTGATCGACAGTGCCGTTCTCGCCAGTGGCGACGAGGTGCAGATCGGTAAGTTCCGATTGATCTTCTTGATTGGGCATCGCGCCACCACCGATGACGCGGCCCAGGGCGAAGGCCAGTGAGCGTTCGCGACAACGCGGCGGCCTCGCTGTCCAACTCCGAGACAATCAGCATCGGTGAGCTTCGTGCGGCGTTGCTGCCGGACTTCCCCGACATCACGATCTCCAAGATTCGTTATCTCGAGGACGCCGGTCTCATCCAGCCGGCCAGAACAGCCTCGTCGTACCGCAAGTTCTCGCACGGTGACCTCGCGCGGGTGCGTTACGTGCTTACCCAGCAGCGTGATCACTACCTGCCGCTCAAGGTGATCAAGGAGAACCTTGACGCGATCGATCGCGGCTTCGAGGCGCCCAGCGACGCGGGCAAGCCACGGGTTCCAGTGCTCGCCATGGCCCGGGATCGCGATGGACTGCCCTCGGCTGAGGAGTTCGGTCGGGCGCAGCCTCAGTTGCGGCTTTCTCGCGCGGAGCTGCTTGAGGCCTCCGATCTCACCGAGGAACTGCTCGAGTCGATGGAGCAGTACGGCGTGCTTGCCCCACAGCGCAACGGGTCGTACGACGCCGATGCACTCGAGGTCGCCAAGGCGGTCGCACAGATGGCGGAGTTCGGCATTGAAGCGAGGCACCTGCGGCCATTTCGCACGGCCGCCGAACGTGAAGTGGGACTGTTCGCTCAGGTGGTGACGCCGATGATGCGGCACCGCACCCCCGAGGCGCGTGGCAAGGCCGAGGAGACGATCAGTGAGCTTGCAGCGCTGTCGGTGCGGTTGCACGCGGCCTTGGTTCGTTCGGGTCTGCGCAGCCAGCTCAACTCATAAGAAGTACTCTCAAGTTATGAGCCGGTTATGACCATCGAGCTCATGGAAGACTTCCCCGACCGAGGCAAGCTGGCCACGGGTCCGGGCGACACATCGGCTGAGGATTGAGGATTTACGATGCGTGAACTAAACGTTGTCGGCGTGCGGGTAGAACTGCCTGCCAACCAGCCGATCGTCCTGCTCACCGAGAGCGAAGGCGAACGCTACGTACCGATCTGGATCGGCAGCGTCGAAGCGACGGCCATCGCCTACGAACAGCAGGGGATCAAGCCGCCGCGGCCGATGACACACGACCTTCTAGTCAACGTCGTCGCGGCGCTGGGCAGCAACCTTGAGCGGGTCCGGATCACCGGCATGAAGGACGGACTGTACTTCGCCGAGCTCGACTTCCCAGGGGTCGACCCGGTCAGTGCAAGGCCGTCCGACGCGATCGCGATCGCGTTGCGCACCGGTGCGCCAATCTTCGCCGACGACGATCTGCTCGACGAGGTCGGCATCACGATCGATGAGGCTACTAATACGAACAACGGCGAAGGCTCCGAGGACGAGGTCGAGAAGTTCCGTGAGTTCCTCGACAACGTCTCGCCGGACGACTTCGCCGGCTCGTGAGCGTCGGTCGCCGCGCACGTCGGGTGGCCCTGTGTCCATTCCGTAACCTTGAAGTTGAGGTTTAGGCTTTCGACACGCCGGGACCGTGATTGACGGACCATCGTGCCGATGCGTACCTTGAATTACGTCGGTGTTCTTCGGCCAGATAATTCCAATCTGGCGTGGCAACAACGCGAGGCAAGGTAGAGGTGCCACAGTTCTGATAGGCGCGCACGACGAATGCAAGTTCTGCGCAAGCGCTGGCAACAACGAACGGGCATCGAAGAGCACAGGCAGATCACATGAGTAGTCCAGGAGGATGCAGTGAGCGAACGCCCTATTCAGGCCGCATTGTTCCCTGATGCGCGTGAAGAGGCGGCCAATTCGGCAGACCTCGTCGGATACCGCGGCCCGGTCGCGTGCAACGCCGCAAACATCACTTACCGTCAGCTTGATTACTGGGCGCGCACCAAGCTCGTCAGCCCTTCGATTAAGACCGCGCACGGCTCGGGTTCGCAGCGGCTGTACTCCTTCAAGGACATTCTCGTTCTCAAGGTCGTCAAGCGACTGCTCGATACGGGCATCTCGCTGCAAAACGTGCGCATCGCGGTCGAGCACCTGCGTGATCGCGGCGTCGACGATCTCGCCGGTATCACGTTGTTCTCGGACGGAGTTTCGGTCTACGAGTGCACGTCCGCCGAAGAAGTCGTCGACCTCCTGGCAGGCGGGCAAGGCGTCTTCGGTATCGCCGTCAGCGGCGCCCTCAAGGAGCTCACCGGCTCGCTCGCGCACATGCCGTCCATCCGCGCCGACGGAGGAAGCGAGAGCACGTCGGTGGACGAGCTCGCCCGCCGTCGTCAGGCCCGCGCCGCGACCGCCTAGCGGTACCCACCCAATACCAACCTCGTCAGGACCCGCCAAAACTCAGCGTTTTGGCGGGTTTTGCACGTTCTGTGAAAAACTTTCGAAAAGTGAGGCGCCGGTGTCGATCCGGCCATCGCTCGTTCGACGTATGCATAGAGCCTGGGAGAACGACCAGTCACCGAGACGGGCATCCGGGCGACACAAGGAGTCACGATGAAATACATGGTTATCCTCAAGGCCAACGCCGACAGCGAGGCAGGCGTCGCGCCCAGCGAAGAGATCATCAACGGGATGCAAAAGTTCAATGAGGACCTCGCCAATGCGGGCGTCCTGCTCGCGGCCGAAGGCCTACAGGCCAGTTCGAAGGGGGCCAGGGTTAAGTTCGAAGCCGACGGTACAAAGAAGGTCACGGACGGTCCTTTCGCCGAGACCAAGGAACTGGTCGCCGGCTTCTGGATCCTTCAGGTCAAGTCGAGGGACGAGGCCATCGAATGGACCAAGCGCATTCCCAACCCGGGCTGGGATGAGTTTGAAGTCGAGGTTCGCAAGGTGTTCGAAGCCGAGGACTTCGGCGAGGAGTTCACGCCCGAGGCCCGCGCCGCCGAGGACAAGCTGCGCGAACGGGTCGAGGCGCAGCAGCAGAAGTAGTAGTCGCGATCGCGCCTTGCACCTGCACCGGTCAGATGATCTATTTGACCGCGTGAACAACACAGGTACGCAAGGCGCGATCGGTGCTGTGTGGCGGATCGAGTCGGCGCGGGTGATCGCCGCCGTGGCCCGAATGGTGCGTGACGTCGGGCTCGCCGAAGACTTCGCGCAAGACGCGCTGGTGGCCGCGATGGAGCAGTGGCCGGCGAGCGGCGTACCGGACAACCCCGGAGCGTGGCTGACGGCAACGGCCAAACGCCGCGCGATCGACCACATCCGGCGGGCGAAGAACCTGGACGGCAAGTACGCCGTACTCGCCCGCGACCTGCAGGAGCACGACGAGGGCCTCGAAACGGACGTCGTCGAGCGGCTGGACGACCAGATCGGTGACGACCTGCTGCGACTGGTATTTGTGTCCTGCCATCCGGTCCTCAGCACCGAATCGCGAGTCGCTCTCACCCTGCGACTGCTCGGCGGACTCTCGACCGAGGAGATCGCCCGCGCGTTCCTGACGCCGACCAAGACAATTGCGCAGCGGATCGTGCGGGCAAAACGGACCCTCTCCGACGCCGGAGTACCGTTCGAGGTCCCCGTCGGCGCCGAACTTGCCGACCGACTCGGCTCGGTCCTCGAGGTCGTCTACTTGATCTTCAACGAGGGCTACTCGGCCAGCGCCGGCGAGGACCTGATCCGGCCCGGACTGTGCGAAGACGCGATGCGGCTGGGCCGCATCCTGGCCGAACTCGCACCAAAGCAGCCCGAAGTGCATGGGCTGGTCGCGCTGATGGAGATCCAGGCTTCCCGGTTCGGCGCCAGGACAGACTCCGAGGGTACGCCGATCCTGCTGTTGGACCAGGATCGTGGTCGCTGGGACCGGCTACTGATCGGGCGTGGTCTCGCGGCGATTGATCGGGCGCTGACGCTCGGCGCCGAGCCCGGCCCCTACGTCTTGCAAGCGCAAATTGCCGCGTGTCATGCACGGGCACCCATCGGCAAGGACACCGACTGGGCCGAGATCGCCCGGCTGTACGGGGTCCTCGGCCGGGTCGTACCCTCGCCGGTCATAGAGCTCAATCGGGCCGTCGCGGTCGCCATGGCCGATGGTCCCGAGGCCGGGATGACGATCATTGACACGCTCGAGTCTGAGCCGGCGCTGCGCGCCTACCACCTGCTTCCCGCCGTGCGCGGCGACTTCCTCGAACGACTGGGCCGGTACGCCGAGGCGAGTGCGCAGTTCCAGTTAGCCGCGTCGCTAACTGACAACGCGCGCGAGCGTGACCTGCTGCTCGAACGGGCGCGGCAGTGCACCGTCCGTGCCGGGTGAATCACAGCGTCGCGCCGTACGCCGATCCGCTGGTAACCTTCATAACGCCGACAACGTCACACGGGAGAATTTCGGTACGACACTCGCCGCACTCTGGCAGGCCACGCCGAAACGCCGAAGGAGCAACACTCCCCGGAATCTCTCAGGCACCCGGACCGTGTGACCTAGGCACCTCTGGAGACGCAGTACGCGCGGACTCGTTCGCGTAGACCGACGGTGTAAGACGCTTGACCGAAGCGCCGAGACTCTCAGGTACCAGGACAGAGGGGGAGAGCGTTAACCTGCCCGCTTTATCCCGGATCAGCCTTCTGGAGACACGTGTCTGATAACAGCAACTCGACCACGAAACCTCTCGCTTCGGTGAGTGCGACGTTCGCCGACCGGCATATCGGTCCTCGTGCGGCGGACACCGAACGCATGCTTGCCGCGATCGGCGCGCCGAGTGTCGACAAGCTGATCGACACCGCCGTGCCGACGCAGATCCGGCTGGACCGGGCCCTCAATCTGCCGCCAGCGCTCAGCGAAGCGGGCTCGTTGCAGGCGTTGCGCGCGCTCGCCTCCCAGAACGTGGTGAAGCGCTCCATGATCGGCATGGGCTACTACGACACGATCACCCCTGGCGTCATCAAGCGCAACGTCCTCGAATCGCCGGCCTGGTACACCGCCTATACGCCGTACCAGCCGGAAATCTCGCAGGGCCGGCTCGAGGCGCTGCTGAACTTCCAGACCATGATCTGTGACCTGACCGGACTCGCCATCGCCGGCGCCTCCCTGCTCGACGAAGGTACGGCGGCGGCTGAAGCCATGACGCTGACCATGCGCGCGGCCAAGAAGAAAACCGAAACCCCCACACTGCTTGTCGATCGCGACGTGTTCCCGCAGACGCTGGCCGTCGTGCAGACCCGGGCGCGCGCTCTCGGACTGCGCGTCGTCGTGATCGACACGACCGGCGACCTGCCGCAGGCGGCGTTCGAGGAATCGGTCGACACGGCGGACGTTTTCGGCGTACTGACCCAGTACCCGTCTACCGGCGCCGTGCGGGACCTGACCGGACTGATCGAGGCGACCCACCAGATCGGCGCGCTGGCAATCGTCGCCGCGGACCTGCTGTCTTTGTGCCTGCTCAAGTCGCCCGGCGAGATGGGCGCGGACGTCGTCGTCGGCTCCGCGCAGCGGTTCGGCGTACCGATGGGGTACGGCGGTCCGCACGCCGGGTTCATGTCCGTGCGGGAGGGCCTGCAACGCACCATGCCCGGCCGGTTGGTCGGCGTTTCGGTCGACTCTGCAGGCGCACCGGCGTACCGCTTGGCGTTGCAGACCCGCGAACAGCACATCCGCCGAGAGAAGGCCACCAGCAACATCTGCACCGCGCAGGTCCTGCTCGCCGTCATGGCGAGCATGTACGCCGTCTACCACGGTCCGGCGGGGCTCACCGCGATCGCCGAGCGCGTCGGCGCGCACGCTGCCGCGCTCGCCGCCGGATTGCGCGCCGCAGACGTCGAGGTCGTGGCGGACAGCTTCTTCGACACCGTAACCGCACGGGTGCCCGGTGCGGCCCGCGCGATCGTCGACAAGGCATGCGCCGACGGCGTCAACCTGAGGTACGTCGACGAAGACACGATCGCGATTTCCTGCGACGAGACGACCTCAGACGACGACCTGCGCGTCGTACTGGCGGCCTTCGGGGCATCGTCGCTTCCTGCCGCCGACGCGGACACGATCCCGGCCGAGTTGCGTCGTACCGGCGAGTTCCTGACGCATCCGACGTTTTCGGCGTACCACTCGGAGACCGCGATGCTGCGCTACCTGCGCCGCCTCTCGGACAAGGACTACGCGCTCGATCGCGGCATGATTCCTCTCGGCTCGTGCACGATGAAGCTCAACGCGACCGCCGAGATGGAGGCCATCACCTGGCCGGAGTTCGCCGGGCTGCACCCGTTCGCGCCGGTCGACCAGACCGCTGGCTACCAGCAGCTGTTCGCGGACCTTGAGGGTTGGCTCGCCGAGGTCACCGGATACGACGCGGTCAGCCTGCAACCCAACGCCGGCAGTCAAGGCGAGTTCGCAGGCCTGCTGGCGATCTCGAAATACCATGAGGCCAACGGAGACGGCGCACGCGTCGTCTGCCTGATCCCGAGCTCCGCGCACGGCACTAACGCCGCGAGCGCTGTGATGGCCGGCATGAAGGTCGTCGTCGTCGCCTGCGACGACAACGGCAACATCGACACTGCCGACCTTGCCGCCAAGATCGAGGCACACAAGGACGACCTGGCCGCGATGATGATCACCTACCCCTCGACACACGGCGTCTACGAGGAGACCATCACCGAGGTCTGCGCAATGGTGCACGACGCCGGCGGTCAGGTGTATGTCGATGGCGCCAACCTCAACGCTCTGGTCGGGCTCGCGCAGCCGGGCAAGTTTGGCTCGGACGTCAGTCACCTCAACCTGCACAAGACGTTCTGCATTCCGCACGGCGGTGGCGGTCCCGGGGTGGGGCCGATCGGCGTACGCGCGCACCTTGCGCCGTACCTGCCCAACCATCCGCTCGTCGCCGAGGCCGGTCCTGCGACCGGACCGGGCCCGGTATCAGCGGCCCCTTGGGGATCGGCCGGCATCTTGCCGATCTCGTGGGCATATGTCCGGATGATGGGGGCGGACGGGCTGAGCGACGCGACCGTTGCGGCGATAGTCGCGGCCAACTACATCGCCGCGCGGCTGCGCGAGCACTACCCGGTGCTGTACGCCGGGCCAAGCGGCCTCGTGGCGCACGAGTGCATCCTCGACATCCGGCCACTTACCAAGTCCAGTGGGGTCACGGTCGACGATGTGGCTAAGCGGCTTGTCGACTATGGCTTCCACGCCCCGACGATGAGCTTCCCGGTCGCCGGGACCCTGATGGTCGAGCCGACCGAAAGCGAGGACCTCGGTGAGCTCGACAGGTTCATCGACGCGATGATCGCGATTCGCGAGGAAGCGGACCGAGTGGAGTCAGGGGAGTGGGACAAGGCCGACAACCCGTTGGTCAACGCGCCGCACACGGCGTTGTCGCTCGCCGGCGACTGGCCGCACCCGTACAGTCGCGAGGAAGCAGTGTTCCCGACCGCAGCGACGAGGCAGTCTAAGTACTTCGCCCCGGTGGGGCGGATCGACGGCGCGTACGGCGACCGCAACCTGGTCTGCAGCTGCCCGCCGCCCGAGGCTTTCGAGGACTAGCCGCTCGCCCGTCACGAAAAACCGGCCATCCGTCACGAATGTCCGCTCGTCCGTCACGAAAAACCGGCCATCCGTCACGTATGTCCGCTCGTCCGTCACGTAAATCCGCTCGCCCGTCACGAATGTCCGCTCGTCCGTCACGATCACGAATGTCCGCTCGTCCGTCACGAAAAACCGGCCATCCGTCACGTATGTCCGCTCGTCCGTCACGTAAATCCGCTCGCCCGTCACGAATGTCCGCTCGTCCGTCACGATCGTGTCGCTGGCTCACATCTGTGCCGTTTGGCTGCAAGACTTCGTCCTCGGCGCTGCGGAGCCATACATTTGTGTGCAGTTGCGAGGGCGGGACGGGAGCTCGCGGATTGTGCTAGATGCGGCGCAGCCGGATCCGCTCGACCTCGTGGTTAGCGCCCTTGGTGAGGATGAGTCGCGCGCGTGAGCGCGTCGGAGCGATGTTCTCACTCAGGTTGGGGCCGTTGATGGTGTCCCAGATGTTGCTGGCCGTCGCGAGGGCCTCTTCCCTGCTGATCTCCGCGAACCTGCGGAAGAACGAGCTGGGGTCGAGGAACGCGGTCTCGCGCAGGGCCTCGAAACGCTGCAGATACCACTTCTTAATGATCGGCTCGGGCGCGTCGACGTACACCGAAAAGTCGAAAAGGTCGGACAGGAAGACCTCGGTCGAGCCTGGGCTATCTCCTTGCTGCAGCACGTTAAGGCCCTCAATGATGACGATGTCCGGGCTGCGGACGACTTTGCGTTGATCCGGGATGACGTCGTAGACGAGGTGCGAGTACACGGGCGCTGAGACTTCAGAGCGACCTGCCTTGATTTCGCCGACGAAGCGAACGAGAGCGCGGCGATCGTACGACTCGGGGAAGCCCTTGCGCTCCATGAGTCCGCGGCGTTCAAGCTCCGCGTTTGGATAGAGGAAACCATCAGTGGTGACGAGTTCTACGCGCGGGTGATCCGGCCAACGCGAGAGCAACGCCTGCAGGAGCCGAGCCGTGGTCGACTTGCCGACGGCGACCGAGCCCGATACCGCAATGATGAACGGCACCTTCTTGTCATCCGAACGCAAGAACTCTCGTTGGGCGGCCCACACGTGCTGGGTGCCAGATGCGTAGAGGTTGAGCAGCCGGGACAACGGCAAGTAGACCGACTTCACCTCTTCGAGATCGATACTGTCGCCGAGCCCTTGCAGCTCAGTGATCTCGTCCTCGCTTAGCGGCAGCGGCGTACTTTCGGCGAGTTCCTGCCACTCTTCGCGATCGAACTCGAGAAACAGGCTGGGCACGCGTGTCTTGTGACGACGCTTCGCGAACGGGCTCACTTGTATCGTCTCCGGGAGTGCGGACATGTCTATATGGTGGACCTTTTGTGACCCTAGTGCGTCATTTTGGGACTGTTTTCACAGCGCCAACACACTCGCGACGTCGTGTGCTCCTGCCGTCGTTCTAGAAGAGGAAGGCGGTCGCGACGACGAGTACGGCGATCGCGAACATCACCCAGGTCAACCACATCCCGGGTGTCGGCTGAGGCTGATGACCCATCGCTCCCTTAAAGAAGATCGCGGTGGGGGCCCGATAGAAGACAGGGATCTGCTGGCCGGGATAGACGTTGACAAGCATGTGGGCCGGGCCCATCTGGCCCAGATATCGGGTGTGCACCTCGATGGAGTGCGTACCGGGTGGGAGCGCGATAGCCGTCCGGCCCCAGGTTCCGTCCTGTCCATAGCCATCGACCCTGATGTGCGGGCCGGTGAACGCGAGAAAGAACCCCAACTTGTTGTATGAGCAGTCGAGCTGGATGGTTCCGCCCGGGCCCGATACCGGCGGGCCGGACCGCTGCGGTGGCGGCGGGTAACTCTGTGGCGGCGGCCCCTGTGGGTACGTCGGCCGCCCGGGCGCGGGGTAACCGGGCGCGAGATGGTCCCGCGACGGAGGGCCGCCGTACCGATTCTGCTGAGGGTTACCAGGCGGATAGGTCATGTGTGTGCGTTCTCCTTATTGGTCTCGCTCGAGGTACGACCCTATGGCCAATGCGCGAGTCGCCTCGATAGTGGTGACTACGTCGGCCGGTGTGCCGTGTTCGCTTGCCCATCGTCCGTCCGGCTCCTGCCGCCAGGTGAGCCGGAACCGTACACCGCTCGCCACCGACGACCATCCGACCGCGCAGCCGAGCGATGCCAATGCGGTCGGCCCGATGTCCTCTACGTCGGGGGCGACTTTGGTCAGCATTGCTTCTGCAGAGGGCAGGTCACCCAGGGCGGCGTACGCGGAGGCGGCGTACCAGTACGTCGGCAGGTAGCCGACCGGCATGGATCCCAGGTGCGGCGCCAGGAAGTCGACGGCTCGGTAGACGGCGTCCCCGTGCTTACCGTGCCGGCCGAGCCGATGCGCGACGTAGGCGGTAAGAAAGATCACTGCGTCAGGCTCGTCGCGAGCCAACCATTGCGGAGCGCCGGGCGCGGTTTCGACGAAACTGCCGTCCTCGCCTTGCGCCCTCGCCAGATAGTCAGCCGTTGCATCCTCGTCTAACTTCAGTTCGTCGACGATGCCGAGCATGCTCGCGGTGGACTCGATACTTGCCGTGCCCGCGGACCACGGCGCCTGCGCGGCACCGTCTGGCAGGCGCCCGTCGCGCAGCACGTCGCGCGCCGCCGCGCTCAGAGCGGGCGCTTCGGGATAGCTAATCGCGGCGTCGATCCGGGCCAGCTCCAGTGGATCGCCATGGGCGGCGATGTAGGCACGCGCAAGGTTGTAGTCAGCCACGCGCTCGAGCGTAACGGTACCTATGCTGGGAGACGGCCCGAAATGAAACCACCGGGCGAATATAGTTATTGGAGACTCGCATGAGCCAACGCCACCACGACCTCGTCATCATCGGTACCGGGTCGGGCAACTCGATCATCGGGCCGGAGTTCGATGATCTCGATATCGCGATCATGGAACGTGGCGTGTTTGGCGGCACCTGTCTCAACGTCGGGTGCATCCCGACCAAGATGTTCGTCTACCCGTCCGATATCGCCGAGGAAGCCGCCCACGCGGACCGGCTGGGGCTGAGTTTCACCGCCCCTCAGGTGCACTGGCGAGAGATCCGGGACCGCATCTTCGGACGGATCGACCAGATTCCGCCAGCGGGGGAGAAGTATCGTCGCGAGTCGCCCAATGTCACCGTGTACGCCGGCACGGCGCGGTTCGTCGGCGACAAGACACTCGATACCGGTACAGGTGACACGGTCACCGCTGACCGGATCGTTATCGCCGCGGGTGGTCGTCCGCGGCTGCTAGATATTGAGGGCCTCGACAAGGCGGACCCCACACGCGGTGTCCACACCAACGACACGGTCATGCGGCTCGATGAGCTGCCGGAGCGGATGATCATCATCGGCGGCGGCTACATCGGCGCGGAGTTCGCGCACGTATTTGACGCGCTCGGCACCGAGGTCACGTGGCTGGTCCGGCGTGATGCGGTGCTCCGGTTCGAGGACGAGACGGTATCCGAGTCGTTCACCGCGCTTGCGCAGGATCGCTTCGACCTGCGACTTAACGCGTCACCACACAAGGCGGTGTACGACGGGGCGGCGTGGACGTTGTCGTGTACGTCGGACGACGGCGATTTCGACGTCTCGGCTCCCGTCGTACTGCTTGCGATCGGACGCGAACCCAATACCGATCTTCTCGACGTGGCCGCCGGCGGGATCGCTACCCATCCGGACGGTCGGATCGTGGTCGACGAGTTCCAGCGGACCAACGTCGAGGGCGTCTACGCGCTGGGTGATATAAGCAGCGACTACGAGCTCAAGCATGTCGCCAACCGCGAAGCGAAGACGGTGAAGTACAACCTCGCGCACTCGGACGCGCCGCAGGCAACCGACCACCGCGTCGTACCGCACGCCGTGTTCGCCAACCCGCAGATCGCCTCATTCGGCAAGACCGAGCAGGAGCTGCGCGAGGTCGGTACGCCGTACCTCGTCAAGGTCCAGAAGTATGGCGATGTCGCGTACGGCTGGGCGATGGAGGATGAGGTCGGTCTGGTCAAGGTGCTCGCCGATCCTGGCACGCGGAGGTTGCTCGGCGCGCACCTGATGGGATACCAAGCCTCGAGCTTGATTCAGCCCTTGATTCAGGCTGCGCAGTTCGAGCAGACCGTGGACGCGGTCGCCGCTGAACCCTATTGGATCCACCCCGCGCTGAGCGAGGTCATCGAAAACGCGCTCCTCGGACTCGACGAACCGAACAGCTAGCGGGCTTAGATGTAGTACATCGCCGCTTCGGAGTCGGAGTCGGTGTGCGGCACCTGCCGCGCACTGACTTTGGCAGGTACGCCGACGGCGACCGAGTGAGCAGGGACGTCCTTGACCACGACGGCATTCGCGCCGACCTGGCTGTCGGCGCCGATGACGACCGCACCGAGGATCCGTGCGCCGGTCCCGACGGTGACCCGGTCTCCGAGGGTCGGATGCCGCTTGACTTTATCGAGTGAGCGGCCGCCGAGAGTCACGCCGTGATACAGCATCACGTCGTCACCGACCTCCGACGTCTCACCGATCACGACACCCATGCCATGGTCAATGAAGAAGCGTCTACCGATCCGAGCGCCAGGGTGTATCTCCACTCCTGTGAAACTGCGCGAGAGGTAGGCAACGAGCCGGGCCGCAGTACGTAGGCCCAGTCGCTGCCACATGCGATGCGTGACTCGGTGCACCCAGATTGCGTGCAGGCCAGGAGATGTCAGCGCGGTAACCAACGTCGATCCGGCGGCGGGGTCGAGCTCTCGCGCCGCCTCGACGTCTTCCCGGAAGCGGGCGAGCAGGCCCACCCGTTCCGGGGCGTACGACGAGCTGTTGGTGGTAGCGGGCACCAACTAGTCCATGTAGTTCTTGTACAGGTCCGTGGTCAGGTAGCGCTCGCCGAACGACGGAATGATGACGACAATTGTCTTGCCGGCATTCTCGGGACGGTTTGCCACATCCGATGCGGCCTTCAGCGCGGCACCTGAAGATATGCCGACGAGCAGGCCTTCCTGGGCCGCAGCGTCACGAGCCCATTGCAGTGCGCTCTCGCCATCGATGTCGAGGACCTCGTCGTACACGTCGCGGTCGAGGACCTCCGGGACGAAGTTGGCGCCCAGGCCCTGGATTTTGTGCGGGCCCGCCTGCCCACCGGTGAGGACCGGTGACTCGGCCGGCTCAACGGCGATGACCTTTACGCCCGGGATCTTTTCCTTCAGCAACTGACCGGCGCCGGTAATCGTGCCGCCGGTGCCGATGCCCGCAATGAAGATGTCGACTTTGCCGTCGGTGTCGTCCAGGATCTCCTGGCCGGTGCCGGCGCGGTGAGCGGCCGGGTTGGCCTTGTTGGCAAACTGTTTTGCCTCGACGGCGCCGCGCTCCTTGGCGATTTCTTCGGCCTTGGCCACGGCGCCCTTCATGCCCTCGGCGGCCGGCGTGAGGATGAGCTCAGCGCCGTACGCGCGCAGGATCGCGCGGCGTTCCTTCGACGCAGACTCGGGCATGGTCAAGATCACCTTGTAGCCCCGTGATGCGCCGACCATTGCCAGCGCGATGCCCGTGTTGCCGCTCGTGCCTTCGACGATGGACCCACCGGGCTTGAGGTCGCCGGACTTCTCGGCCGCGTCAACGATGGAGACGCCGATGCGATCCTTGACCGAGTTGGCAGGGTTATAGAACTCAAGCTTGGCCAGAACCGTGGCTTTTGCCGGGTCAATGAGGCGATTGATCTTGACCAGCGGCGTACGACCGACGAGATCAGAGACATTGTCGTAGATGGGCATTCCACACTCCATTGCAGTCAGGCGGGCACACTGTGGATCACAGCACGAATTAGGTACTTATTCGAATTTTCAACATCCCGTGCCTGGATAGCCTATGTTGTTTCGCGCTCTGGTGACAACCGTAACGAAAGTCGTGGTCGTGCGCGCAGCGGGACACCACACGGTGGCCGTTCGGTGCCGGTGTGGTTGAGTAAGCCGGACCCGAGAATGACCGAAATGGGAGCGGTAGATGCCACCCGAACAAGACGCTTCCGTCACCGCTTCGGCGGCTGCCGACAGCATTGCGACCGAAGGCAATGCGGCCCGGGGGAGGGCCACAGACGGACCACCGGCCCGCTCTCCTTCCGCCACTCTGGATTGGGGCGAGCCGCGACGTAAAGAAGTGACTTGGTACGACCCGTTGGTCACCAAGGCGGCGGTCGCCGAGATGACCGGTTTGGAGTCCATGCAGGCGATCCGCGATGGGCTGATCCCTAATGGGCCGATTGGCTACACCCTCGAGTGGTGGTTCAGCGAAGCCGAGTACGGCAGCTGTGTGGTGCAGTGCCGTCCCGATTCCTCGGTGTACAACCAGATCGGCATGGTGCACGGCGGCTTTGCCTGCACGATCCTCGATGTCGCGGTGAGCTGCGCCGTACGCTCCACACTCCCGGCGGGCGTTCCATATACGTCTATCGAGCTCAAGGTCAACTACCTGCGCCCAATGACTGAGCAAAGTGGTCTGATCAGCGCCCGCGGCTGGCTGGCCAAGTCTGGCCGCCGGGTGGGGTTCGCCAACGCCGAGATTCTTGATGAGGCGGGCAAAGTGCTCGCCACAGCGCAAGGCTCCGTCCTAATCCTGGAGTCCAAGGGTCCGTCCTGATCATCGGTGCCTGATCAGTTTCCGGACCGAGTTGAAGTGCTCTCGGAGCGTCTGGAATTCTTAGGGCATGGCCTCTCATTTCGACGTTGTAGTTGTTGGTGCCGGACCCGGCGGGTACGTCGCGGCGATCCGCGCGGCGCAGTTGGGAAAGAAGGTGGCGATCGTCGAACTGAAGTATTGGGGCGGCGTTTGCCTCAATGTCGGGTGCATCCCGTCCAAGGCGTTGCTGCGCAACGCCGAGCTGGCGCATATTTTCAACAAGGAAGCTAAGACCTTCGGGATCAGCGGCGACGCGACCTTCGATTTCGGCGCGGCGTACAAACGCAGCCGGACGGTTGCCGACGGCCGCGTCAAGGGCGTGCACTTCCTGATGAAAAAGAACAAGATCACCGAGTTCAACGGCTGGGGCACGTTCTCCGACGCGAAGACGCTCCAGGTCAAGCTCGCTGACGGCAACGAAGAAACGGTGACGTTCGACAACTGCATTCTCGCAGTCGGCGCGACCACCAAGACAATTCCCGGTGTCGAGCTCAGCGACCGGGTCGTGACCTACGAAGAGCAGATCATGACCGAGCAGTTGCCCGCCAGCATCGTCATCGTGGGCGCGGGCGCGATTGGCAGCGAGTTCGGCTACGTCCTAGCCAATTACGGCGTCGACGTCACGATCGTGGAGTTCCTCGACCGGATGGTGCCGCTCGAGGACAAGGACGTGTCTGCCGAACTCGCGAAGCAGTACAAGAAGCTCGGCGTCAAGGTCCTTACCGCGACCAAGGTTGACTCGATCGACCAGTCGGGCGACAAGATCAAGGTGGTCGTCAGTCCGGCGGCAGGCGGCGACTCGCAGACTATCGAGACCGACAAGGTGCTGCAGGCAATCGGCTTCGCGCCGCGCACCGAGGGATTCGGCCTCGAGGCGACCGGAGTCAAGCTGACCGACCGAGGCGCAATCGCGATCGACGACTACATGCGAACCAACGTCGAGGGCATTTACGCCATCGGTGACTGCACTGCTAAGTCGATGCTTGCGCACACCGCCGAGGCGATGGGCATCGTGGCGGCCGAGACTCTCTCTGGTGCCGAGACCATGGCGATCAACTACGACATGGTGCCGCGCGCGACGTTCTGCCAGCCACAGGTCGCAGCCTTCGGATACACCGAAGAGCAAGCGAAGGAAAAGGGCTTCGACGTCAACGTCTCCAAGTTTCCGTTCATGGCCAACGGCAAGGCGCACGGGCTTGGCGACGCCACGGGATTCGTCAAGATCGTGGTCGACAAGAAGTACGGCGAAATTCTTGGCGCCCACATGATCGGCCCGGACGTCACCGAACTACTACCCGAGTTGACCCTCGCCCAGCAATGGGACCTGACTGCACACGAAGTCGGGCGCAACGTACACGCACATCCGACGCTGGCCGAGGCCGTCAAGGAAGCAATCCACGGCTCCGTCGGCCATTTCATCAACTTCTAATACGCGAGGTGCAGTGAGCATGGATTTCGAAAACAAGGTAGCGATCGTTACCGGCGGCGCCGGCGGTATCGGCTCGGCGCTCTCGACCGCGCTTGTCAGCGAGGGCACCAATGTGGTCGTCGCCGATCTGCAGCAGTCCCGGGTCGACGCGGTTGTCGCAGGGCTGGAATCCACCCACCCCGGCAAGTCGATCGCCGCGGCGGCCGACGTCAGCGCGGAGGCGGATATCAAGCGCCTCATTGATCTCGCCGAGTCGACGTACGGACCGGTCGACTTCTACTTCGCCAACGCCGGTGTCGGCGACGGTGCGGGAATCGGTGAGGACAACCAGATTTGGGAGTCCGCGCTAGAAGTCAATGTGATGGCGCACGTGCGCGCCGCTCGGCTCCTGGTGCCGGCATGGCTAGAGCGCGGCGCCGGCTACTTCGTGTCGACCGCTTCGGCGGCCGGATTGCTCACACAGATCGGATCGGCGGCGTACTCGACAACTAAGCACGCCGCTGTCGGGTTCTCCGAATGGCTCTCGGTGACGTACGGCGATCGCGGGATCCAAGTCAGCTGTCTCTGCCCTATGGGTGTCAATACCGACATGCTCAACGGTGGCCTCGAGGCCGGTGACGAAGACGGTGAGGGACTGGGCGCCCGCGTCGTGGAAAGCGCCGGCACGATCCTCGAGCCCGAAGTGGTCGCCGGCGCGGTGCTGGACACGATGCGTGCCGGACGGTTCCTGGTGCTGCCTCACGAAGAGGTGCTGGAATTCTACCGGCGTAAGGGTTCGGACTACGATCGCTGGCTCGGCGGGATGCGCCGCCTGCAGGCGCGGGTCGCTGGCGCGTAACCGCCGACGTACGCCGGACCAAACACGAGGCACAGGAGCCAACATGCGATATGTGGACACGCCCACCGTTGAGGTCGACATCGTGATCGATGCCTCGCCCGAACGCGTTTACGACATTGTTAGTGACATCAACCTGCCCGCTCAGTTCTCGACGGAGTTCCAGGGCGCGACGTGGCTCGATGGCGCATCGGGGCCGACACGAGGCGCCCGCTTCGAGGGCCGCAACGCCCACAAAGCAATTGGTGAGTGGACGACGACGTGCATCGTTACCGCGGCCGACAGCGGGCGCGAGTTCTCCTACGCCGTATCCGATGTCGACAGTCCATCGGCGAGGTGGTGGTTCTTCATCGAGCAAGCAGACGGCGGCACCAAACTGCGGCACAAGATGCAGATCGGCCCAGGCGAGTCGGGACTCTCACCAGCGATCAAGGCGATGCCGGACAAAGAGGAGCGCATCATCGAGCGCCGCCTCCAAGAGCACGAGACCAACATGCGTCTCACGCTCGAGGGCGTCAAGGCGCTGGCCGAACGGCCTGCGGGCGACGGCAGCTAGCGGTGTCGATCGCGATAGCGGTCAACGTCAAGCCGCATCAGCCCGAGGGCCTGACCCTCGCAGTGGAGGCCGACCGTCTCGGAGCCCATTCGCTCTGGTCAGCCGAGGCGTGGGGGTACGACGCCTTCACGCCGCTCGCATACTTGGCGGGCCAGACCAAGACGGCCAAGCTCGGCACCGGCATCGTGCAGCTTGGCGCTCGTACGCCGGCGATGCTTGCGATGTCGGCCATGTCGATGCAGGCGCTTTCCGGTGGCCGGTTCATCCTCGGCATGGGCGCGTCCGGTCCGCAGGTGATGGAGGGGTGGCACGGCGTACGGTTCGCCAAACCCATAGCGCGCACCCGCGAGACGATCGAAATCATCCGCGCCGTGACCCGTGGCGATCGGCTCAGCCACGTAGGTGAGATCTACCCACTTCCGCTGCCGGACAGCGAAGGTCGCGCCATCCGATCAATGGAGCAACCGGTCGACGTGCCTATCTATCTCGCGGCACTCGGCCCGGCCAACCTGAAATTGACGGGGGAGCTGGCCGACGGGTGGATCGGTAATTCGTTCTTACCTGAGTCCGGTGAGATCTTTTTTGACCCAATCCGGGCCGCCGCAGAGGCTGTCGGTCGGTCTCTTAAGGATCTTGACCTGATGGTCGCGGTATCGGCGGAGTTCACCGAGGATGTCGACGAGGCGGCGCGCCGGCACGCGAACGGCTACGCCTTCACGTTTGGCGCCATGGGGTCCGCGAAGAAAAACTTCTACAACGACGCATTCGCGCGGCAGGGATTCGGTGACGATATCGCCGCGGTGCAGCGGTTGTGGCTCGAGGGCGAGCGCGAAGCGGCCGCCGCGCGAGTGCCGACCGAGATAGGTCTGAAGACCAACCTTGTTGGTACACCCGACATGATTCGGGAGCGCCTAACGCTTTACCGTGCCGCAGGAGTCACGACGCTACGCGTTTCGCTTGCCGGCGAGGACGTCGACACCAAGCTCAAAACACTGGGCACGCTCTTGGACCTGGCCAGGTCGCTCGACTAGCTACTGTCGTGGGCGCGGGAGGTAATCGCGTAGCGGCCGAAGCAATGGCAGCGCCGCAACAAGGCAGGCGCTCATCACGACGAACGACACGGCTGGCTGGTGCACCAGAAGTTGCACGATGACCGCGACGAGCAGGCCGCCGAAGTTTCCGGCCATCCACAACAAGGCGGTCGCGCTACCGCCGGCCGGTCCGGCGCGCCGCTCGGCAATCTCGAGGATCACCGGCAGCGCGGTGAGCAACGCGGCGCCGACGATGATCACCGCGAGGAACGCGGTTGGCAGGGTCGGTACGACGGCGAGCAGTAGACAGCACAACGCCGCGGCTGCGACTGCGATGCATAGGAATGCGCGCTCTCCGTGCGCACGAACAATCGCGGTGGGCAGTACGGCGGCGCCGATCACCCCGGCGAGCACCATCGTCAGCAACAACAGACCTGCCTGGGTCTCAGTGATACCGGCTGGTGCGAGCAGGGGCTGCAGCCAGGTCGTCATCGCCACAAACACGCCAAAGCCGGCTAACACCATCCCAGTGAGGATTCGAATCAGTGGGTCGCCGAGGACTCGTCGCAGCGCGACGCGTTCGGCGTCTACGGGGGCGTGTTCGCGCCGGATGCGCAATGCCGCCGTTAGCCAGATCGCCGCGGCAACGCCAAGGGCGGCCTGTACGACGAGGAGGGTATATATCTGCCGTCCGCCGATGAGCGCGCCCAACAGCAGGGCACACACCATGCCGGCGAACGTGCCGGCCGATGCGACGGCGATTCCTGTTGCGCGCGATTCCGGCCTCAGGTACGACGCCGGCAGTCTCGTCACGGCGTTCAGGATCAGCGGCTGTGCGATCGCGATCAGCACCTGACCGATAAGCACAACTGCAAAACTGGCGCCGCCGAGCCGGATGATCGCGCCGATCGCCGTGAGTGCGGCACCGGCCGCCAAACCTTGTGGCAACCAGCGGTCGATGATTCTGCCCATGGGCAGCGCGAGTAGGACGTACAACATCGGGAAGATCTGCGACAGCCAGCCAATGGCGCCGATCGAGACACCGTAGTGATGGGCGGCCTCGGTCGTGACGGGCGCATAAGTGAGCCAGAGCATTTGGTTTGCTGCGCTGGCCGCGCCGTACGCCGCGACCGGCAACCAGCGATTGGCCGGCGCAGCAACGGCGTGGATCTCAGTCGGAGGTGTAGCCACCGTCAGATCGTACGATGGCGCGGTCGGGCGCCGTGGGCAATAAAACGGTCAATGGAAAAACTCCTAAAAAAGAGTTGTGAGTGAGTACTCACTCATTTACTGTGGGGCCATGGGTACACCATCTGGACGGGCGAGACCGTTGCCGCCAAAGGAGCGTCGTGCAGCGCTTATCGCGGCGACACTGCCGCTTCTTCGCAAATATGGTCGGGATGTCAGCACTCGTCAGATTGCCCAAGCCGCGTGCGTAGCGGAGGGAACCATCTTCAGGGTCTTCGACGATAAGGCGAGCCTGATCGACGCGGCGATACATAGCGCGTTCGATCCGATGCCTGCGGTCGAGGCGCTCGGCGCGATCGATCGCACGTTGCCACTGGAGGAACGACTTATTGCCGTAGCCGGCGTCCTCAAGAGTCGGCTCTCAGATGTCTTCCTCGTGTTGAATTCCTTAGGGCACAACGGGCCGCCTACGCCCGAGACACTGCGCAAAGCAAGGTGGCGAACCAGCGACGGGCACGACAGTGATGCCGCACTGGTCGCCGGCATCATCGACGTCATCGGTGAGGATGCGACGTCACTGAAGTTCGGCCCGCAAGAGGTCGCCCGTGTCTTGAGCTGGCTGGTGTTCACCAACTCGCACCCGCTCCTGAGCCGGGAGGCGAACTTCGACCTTCAGACCATAGTTTCCATCGTCCTGGATGGCGTCCGCCGTCCGACCGAACCCAAGGCTAAATCTGCCGCACGCAAGGGAAAATAATGCTATTTCGACTGCTACGCGGCTATCTTCGGCCGTACCGAAACCTCCTATTGGGGGTGGTCGCGCTTCAACTGGTCGGCACGATGGCGTCCCTCTACCTGCCAAGTCTGAACGCCGACATCATCGATGGCGGCATCGCCAAGGGCGACACCGGCTACATCATCAGCACTGGTGGATGGATGCTGAGTGTCACGCTGGTGCAAGTCGCGTGCTCGATTGCGGCCGTCTACCTCGGCGCGAAAACGGCTATGGGGTTTGGCCGCGACGTGCGGTCGGCCATCTTCCACCGCGTCGGGTCCTTCTCGGCCCGGGAGGTCGCGCACTTCGGGGCGCCGTCCCTGATCACCCGCAACACCAACGACGTTCAACAGGTGCAGATGCTCGTCGTGCTTACCTGCACGATGCTGGTTGCCGCACCAATCATGTGTGTCGGTGGCATCATCATGGCGCTGCGCGAGGACTTGGGACTGTCCTGGCTATTGCTGGTCAGCGTGCCGGTGCTGGCGGTCGCTATTGGCCTGATCGTCAGCCGGATGATTCCGCGGTTCCGGTTGATGCAGACACGGATCGACACCGTCAACCGCGTGCTGCGAGAGCAGATTACCGGCATCCGCGTTGTGCGGGCTTTTGTACGCGAGCCCTACGAGACCAAGCGGTTTGAGAAGGCCAACCTCGATGTCACCCAAGTCGCGCTGAGCGCTGGGAAGCTGATGGTGATGATCTTCCCGATCGTCATGCTCGTGCTCAACGCCTCGAGTGTCGCCGTACTGTGGTTCGGCGCCGCTCGCGTCGACTCCGGTGACATGCAGATCGGCGCATTGACTGCCTTCCTCAACTACCTGATGCAGATCCTCATGTCAGTCATGATGGCCACATTCATGACGATGATGATTCCGCGGGCGGCGGTCTGCGCAGATCGCATCCAAGAGGTTCTCGACACCGAAACCTCCGTTGTGCCGCCGGCGGACCCGGTCGTCGAGGTCCTTGCAAGTGGCGACGTCGTTTTCGACCACGCGACCTTCGAGTATCCGGGAGCGGCGGCACCGGTGCTGCGGGACATCTCCTTCGCCTCGAAGGCCGGACAGACCACCGCGATTATAGGAAGTACCGGCGCCGGTAAATCCACGTTGCTGTCGCTGATACCGCGCCTGTTCGACGTGACCGGCGGGACCGTCAGAGTCGAAGGGGTCGACGTACGCCGGCTCGATCCCGAGATCCTCTGGAGCCGGATCGGTCTGGTACCGCAAAAGCCGTTCCTGTTCAGCGGTACGGTTGCGAGCAACCTGCGCTACGGCAACCCGGACGCAACCGATGACGAGCTGTGGCACGCGCTCAGAATCGCGCAGGCCGTCGACTTTGTCGAGGCAATGCCTGAGGGGCTGGAGGCGCCGATCAGTCAGGGCGGCACCAACGTGTCCGGTGGGCAGCGTCAGCGGCTCGCGATCGCGCGGGCCATCGTGCGTCAGCCGATGATCTATCTGTTCGACGACTCGTTCTCCGCGCTCGACCTCGGCACGGACGCTCGCCTTCGCGCGGCGTTACGCCCGGCGACCCGTGACGCGGCGGTCATTATCGTCGCGCAGCGCGTGTCCACGATTCAGGACGCCGATCAGATCGTCGTGCTCGAAGACGGCGTAATCGTCGGTATAGGTCGACACGACGACCTCGTCGTGAGTTGTCCGACGTACACGGAGATCGTCGAGTCTCAACTCAGCGCAGCAGAGGCGGTTTGAGATGACTAACCCAGAGGTACCTGCCAAGAGGTCATCGGCGTCCTCGCAAACCGCATCCAGCCAGCGGCAGGCTGGTGGCGGCGGCCACGGTCCGATGCGCGGCGTCGGGATGCCCGCCGAGAAGTCGATGGATTTCGGGCCCTCGGCGAAACGACTGATCCGACGTCTGTCGCCGGAAAAGGTCCGCGTGTACGGCGTTTTCGGTTTCTCCATCCTGAGCGTCGTGTTGATGGTCCTCGGCCCGAAGATTCTCGGCAGGGCGACCGACATCATCTTCTCCGGACTTCTCGGCAAAAGAATCCCGGACGGTGTCTCCGTCGCGCAGGTCGCCGCAAAAGCTCGGGCGGACGGCAACTCCAGCCTTGCCGACCTGCTATCGCACACGGTCATCGTGCCCGGGCAGGGAATCGATTTCGGCGATCTGGGTCGGGTGCTGTTGCTGGCGCTCGGCGTGTACGTCGTCGGTTCGTTCTTCAACCTGTTCCAGGGACTGCTCTTGAATGGGATCGTCAACCGGACGGTGTATCGCCTACGGGCCGATGTCGAAAGCAAGATCAACCGTCTGCCGTTGTCGTACTTCGACAAGCATCAGCGCGGCGAGATACTCAGCCGGGTTACCAACGACATCGACAACGTGCAGCAGAGTCTCCAGCAGACGATGAGCCAGCTTTTAAACTCGCTGCTTACGGTGATCGGCGTGATAATCATGATGTTTGTGATCTCGCCCTTGCTGGCCTTGGTCGCACTCGTGACGATCCCGGTTTCGATGATCCTCACGAAGACGATCGCCAAGCGTTCGCAGAAACAGTTCATCGCTCAGTGGAAGCACACCGGATCGCTCAACGGCCACATCGAGGAGGCGTTCACCGGGCACGAGTTGGTCAAAGTATTCGGTCGCCATCGCGAAGTGGAAGAGGTTTTCGCGCGCAAAAACGAAGAGTTGTTCCAGGCCAGCTTCGGAGCGCAGTTCATCTCCGGCATCATCATGCCGGCCATGATGTTCATCGGGAACATCAACTATGTGCTTATTGCCGTGATCGGCGGGTTGCGGGTCGCATCCGGCTCCATGAGCCTGGGTGACGTGCAGGCGTTCATTCAGTACTCGCGCCAATTCACTCAGCCGCTGACCCAATTGGCTTCGATGGCCAACCTCCTGCAGTCCGGTGTCGCCTCGGCTGAGCGCGTCTTCGAACTGCTCGATGCCGACGAGCAGACGCGTGATCCGGCCGTTCCGGCCGTTCCGGACGAGAAGCGCGGACTGGTGCGGTTCGAACACGTATCGTTCCGCTACGAGCCTGAAACGCCGCTGATCGAGGACCTGTCACTGAGCGCGAAACCCGGACATACCGTCGCGATCGTAGGCCCGACCGGCGCAGGCAAAACCACGTTGGTCAACCTGATCATGCGCTTCTACGAGCTCAACTCGGGCCGCATCACACTCGACGGCGTCGACATCGCTGACATGACCCGTGACCGGCTACGGTCGAATATCGGCATGGTCTTACAAGACACGTGGTTGTTCGGCGGCACGATCCGAGACAACATCGCCTACGGCAACGTCGAAGCGACTGAGGAGCAGATCCTCGACGCCGCTCGGGCGACCTACGTCGACCGCTTCGTCAGCAGCCTTCCCGATGGCTACGACACGCTCATCGACGAAGAGGGCAGCAACGTCAGCGCGGGGGAGAAGCAGCTGCTGACTATTGCCCGTGCGTTCCTCGCGCAGCCGTCGCTGCTGATCCTGGACGAGGCCACGAGCTCGGTGGACACCCGCACTGAAGTCCTTGTCCAGCACGCGATGGCGGCCTTGCGCACCGACCGGACGAGCTTCGTCATCGCGCATCGACTGTCCACGATTCGGGATGCCGATTTGATCTTGGTGATGGAGTCTGGACAGATCGTCGAGCAGGGCAACCACGCTCAGCTGCTCGCGGCCCGAGGCGCGTATTTCGACCTGTACAACGCCCAGTTCACGGCGGCGGTCACCGACGAGGAAACCTTGACCCCCGCCACCTAGCTCACGATCCGTCACGAAACGACGACCATCCGTCACGAAACGACGACCATCCGTCACGAAACGGCTCCGCTTCACTGCGCATGTAGCCGAGGGCAGGGCTATTCAAGAACGCACGTTCCGGAATCGTGGTAACGTCTTCGCGTGGCCAGAACAAAGGAGTTTGATCCGGACGTCGCGCTCGCGAGTGCGATGGAACTGTTCTGGGCGCACGGTTACGAAGCGACCTCGATGGAGCAACTGTGTAGCCATCTCGGTATCTCCCGGGCAAGCCTTTACGACACGTTCGGCAGCAAGCGAGATCTCTACCTCAAGGCGCTCGATTGTTACAGCTCGAGCAACGACGGTTCGCCATTGACCATCCTCGCGGCCGAGGGGTCACCGCTCGCAGCGGTGCGCGCGCTCATCACGCGTTATGCCACGCCACAGCCCGAGGTCCCGGGTGGCTGTTTCATGATCAAGGCAGCCAACGCCTGTCAGCCTGACGACGACGATGTGACCTCGCGCGTCACCAAAAACTGGAACGATATCGAAAGCGCTCTCGCTCATACGCTCGGGCGCGCCAAGGCGTGCGGCGAAATCCAAACGACCGACACCCATGCCTTGGCGCAGGTTCTGATGGTGCTGCTTCAAGGCATGGAGGTCTTTTCCAACAATGACGACCTAGATCCGCGACTAGCGGCGGCGGCCGCACACGCGCGAGCGCTGCTGGTCTAGTTCGAGACCTGTCACAGGGACGACAGCAGTCGTACCAGACCTATCAAGTTGATCGGTGCACATGCGCCGATCCAGAACTCACAATCCGAATCATCGGTCCGGGAGAATTTTTGTGACTACATTACAGAACGATCGTTCCACAATAGCAACGACGGGCGGTGCAAGTCGCATCCCGCCCGCAGTGTTCGCCTTAGCCGCGGGCGTTGTCGCCGTCGGGACAAGCGAGTTTCTCGTCGCTGGCCTGTTGCCCCAGATCGCCAGCGATACCGCCGTGAGCATTCCTCAAGCCGGCGCGCTGATCTCGGCGTTCGCCATTGGCATGGTGCTAGGCGCGCCGATCATGGCCGTGGCGACGCTGCGCCTGCCTCGCAAGGCGACGCTATTCGCCATGCTAGGTGTATTTGTGGCTGCGCACGCCCTGTCGTTGGTGGTCACGAGCTTCACGATGCTCGTCATCCTGAGAGTGATTGCGGCCGCAGCGACCGGTGGTTACTGGGCGGTGGCAGCCGTGACCGCCGTTAAGGCCTCACCCGTTGAAGTGCGAGCGAGGGCGCTGGCCATGCTCGTCGGCGGGCTGACCATTGCCAACGTTGCGGGGGTGCCACTGGGTACGCTGTTGGGCCAACATCTCGGTTGGCGCTCGGCGTTCCTCGCGGTCGGTCTCCTTGCCTTGGCTGCGGCCGTCGCGCTCGCCCTTTGGGTGCCGCGAGCCTCAACGGCCGAAGCGTCCGAACCGATACCCGAGGTTCGCAGCGAGCTTGTCGCATTTCGTCGAGGTCGACTGTGGCTCGCGCTCGGGGCCACCGCGGCATTTCAACTCGCGGTAATGGCGATCTTCAGCTATATATCGCCAATCCTGACCGAACTGACCGGCGTACGCGAGTCAGTCGTCCCAGTATTTCTCGCGCTGTTCGGCGTTGGCAGCCTGGGCGGTGTGTGGCTCGGCGGACGGCTCGCAGATCGCTACCCCTGGCGCACACTCCTCGGGGCACTCAGTGGGCTCGCCGTCGTACTGGTCGCCACCTTCCTGGTCGTTCGCAGCACTCCGCTGATGTACGTCGCGGTGTTCGCCTTTGGTGTCACCGCGTTCACCGCTGCCGCGCCGCTCAACGCCCGCGTGTTCAGCCTTGCAGGATCCGCACCTACCCTGGCCAGCTCGGTCAATGTCTCCGCGTTCAATGTCGGAAATACGCTCGGCCCAGCACTCGGCGGGTGGGCGATCGGCGCCGGCCTCGGTTTCCGGATTCCTATCGTGATTGGCGTGGTTTCGGTCGCCGTATCCGCCGCGCTCACCCTGCGTGGGCGCGCGCTGGATAGCGTGGATGCCAGAGCGGTCCATGGACCTGATTTGATAAGTCCGAACGACGCGTATGCATACCCGGCGGCGCCCTCCGAATCGAAAGAGTGTGTGGAGGCGACCTGCTGACGACAACTCGGAGGACAGCGTGGCAACACAGGTAGAAACCGTCCGTGGTGCGGTCAACGTCGACCAGCTCGGAAAAGTGCTGATGCACGAGCACGTGTTCATCGTCGATCCAGACGTCATGCAGAACTACCCGCAGCTGTTCGATGAGGAAGTGCGGATCGCCGACGCCATCGAGAAGCTCACCGCGGCCAAAGCCGCCGGGATCGATACGATTCTGGATCTCACCGTTGTGGGCCTCGGTCGCTACCTCCCGTGGGTTCAGCGGGTTAACGAGGCCGTGGACATCAACATCATCGCCGCGACGGGGATGTACAGCTTTGGTGACATCTCCAAGACGTTCGAGCATCGCGGACCGGGCACCTTGTTCGGCGGCCCCGAGCCGCTGATCGACTTGTTCATAAAGGACATTCGCGAGGGCATCGCGGACACCGGAGTCAAGGCCGCGGCACTCAAATGCGTCGTGGAAAAGAGTGGTTTGACTCCCGGCCAGACGCGTATCGCAACAGCGGTAGCCGAGACGCACAACGCGACCGGTGCACCGATCACGGTGCACACCAACTCGCGCCACCAAACCGGACGAATCGCCCTGGAGCACTTCGAGAAGCACAAGGTCGACCTGACTAAAGTTGTCATCGGTCATGCCGGCGACACCAACGATCTGGACTATCTCAAGTGGATTGCAGACAAGGGCGCCACGATCGGCTGTGACAGATTCGGTCTGGACGGATTCAACACGACAGCGGACCGGATCGCGACGATCGCCACGCTCTGCAAGCAGGGGTACGCCGACCGCATCGTGCTCGCGCACGACGTGTCCTGCTTCATCGACTACTTTCCGGGCAAGGAATGGAACGCAAGCAGCGAGTCTTTCGCGCCCAACTGGAACCTCCTGCACATCCCCAACGACGTTGTACCCGGCCTTCGCGAGGCGGGCGTGAGCGAGGCGCAACTCGACGACATGCTCATTAACAACCCGCGGCGTTACTTTTCCTGAGAGAATCGTTCTTCCTGACCCGCCAACAGTCATGAGGCTCAGATGGATCTCAAAGACCTCGCTAGTCGCGCCTTGTCGCACTCCAAGGTCCCCGAATATTCTTCGGGCTTCGTGCGGGAGGCGTTCAACCGCGCCATCGACGGCACTGGCAGACTTCCGGGTGCTGCGCGATCGGCCGATAAACGCCTCGCCCAGGTCGCGGGGGACACAAACGAAGCGATTGATCTGCTGATCTCTTCGCACCTGAAGTACGCCGGTTCGCAGGGCTTCGTAACCAATCTCGGTGGGATCGCTTCGATGGCGGTTCTCGCGCCGACCAACATTGCGGCCCTCGCATTGGTGCAATGCCACCTTGTAGGCGGCATTGCCCATCTGCACGGATTGGACCTCGCCGATCCGCGGACTCGGAGTGCCGTTCTCGCATGCATGATCGGGCCCGACTCTGTCAAGAGGCTTGTCCGCAAAAAGAGTCTGCCGGGTACGCCGTACCAGCTTGCGCATGTCGAGGAGTACGACCCCGAACTCGCGAAGGTAATCGCCACCGAACTCACTAGCGAACTGATTTCGCGAACGCTTGGCAAGCGAGCGGTAGGCTTCGTTGGTCGGCGGGTGCCGGTGTTAGGCGGAGGTGTCGGCGCGGCGGGCGATGCCTACTCCACCCGCAAGATAGGAAAGTACGCTGCCAAAGAGTTCCGTCCGCGATAGTCAACAACGACGCGGTGATCTTTCCTTGCACCGCCGACATGCGAGCTTGGCATCGATTGAGTGGTTGCCTGTTGGGTGTGTGCCGATACCCAACCGACGCGCGGACGCGGGTCTTGACATCTCCTCCGGTCTGCTCTTGACTCGCGATTAGGAACAAAGATGACTGTAATGTCATTTCTGTGGCCGATATCGGATAGCTTCGGCCACAGTGACCTGCCTGCGACGCGATCGGGAGACTAGTGAAGTTTGAGCTGAACGACGAGCAAAACGCGCTTAAGACCGCGGTCCACGACTTCCTGATTGCCCGCGCCGGCGACGACGCGCTGCAGCGGGCGATGGACGGAGACCAGAGTCTCGATCGCGATACATGGCAGCGGCTCGCCGAGCAGATCGGCGCTCAGGGCCTGTGCATCCCTGAAGCCCTCGGCGGCAGCGGTGCCGGAGTCGTAGAGAGCACCGTCGTACTCGAAGAGGTCGGCCGGCGCTGCTATGCGGGGCCCTACTTCTCAACACTAGTAGCAACTCGCGCTCTCCTTGCCTGCGCGGAGACGGCCAAGGACTACTTAGCTCAGATCGCCGCAGGCACCGTCGTCTTCACCTTCGCGTACGCCGAAGACGGTGTGGACTGGTACTCGACGGCGTACGAAACGACCGCCAGTGCCAACTCGGACGGTCATACGATCAGCGGTACCAAGAAACTGGTCACCAACGTTGCCGACGCCACGCATTTCCTCGTGGCCGCGACAACGGACGCCGGTCCAGGGTTGTTCGTCGTACGCCGAGACGCCTCTGGTCTCACCGTCGCCGTTGACGAGTCGCTGGACCCGACGCGGCAGATCGGGCACCTCACGTTCGACGCGGCTGCGGCGGAGTCGGTTGGAGGCGACGCGAGTGTGATCGCCGCGAGCGCCGACTTCGCCAGCCACGCGCTGTCGGCTGAGCTGATTGGGGTCGCTGCGGAGTCAATCGACCGGGCAGTTGCGTGGGCGTCCGACCGCATCCAGTTTGGTCGCCCGATCGGCTCGTTCCAGGCGATCAAGACTAAGTGCGCCGATGCCCTTCTGGAGCTGGAGACCGCGCGAGTGCTGGTCTACTACGCGGCGTACCAACTGTCGGTAGCGGCCGACGACGCGCCGATGCTCGTATCGCTAGCGAAACAGGCCGCCACTGATGCCGCGGTGCTGGCATCGTCCGAGCTTATTCAGATCCTCGGCGCTATCGGATTCACATGGGAGCACCCCGCGCATCTGTACTTCAAACGGGCTCGAGTCAACTCGGTCCTTCTTCAGGACCGTAATTTTCATCTTGATCGTGTTGCCGACATGATCTGCAACTGACGGACGCTCGGGACAGAAAGGCACCCATGGAACCGGTTTTCACCCCCGAGGTCGAGGAATACCGACTGCAAGTCCGCCAATTTCTGGCGGACCTACTGCCGCCCGACTGGCATGGCAGCGGTCGGCTCGCGGACGAGGACTACACGGCGTTCTCCCAAGACCTGCGCAAGAAGCTTTACGCCGGCGGATATCTGGCGATCAACTGGCCGAAGAAGTACGGTGGCCAAGGACTCACCCTCGCTCACCAGGTCGTGTTGGCGGAGGAGTTGACGCGCGCGGGCCTGCCGAACGGCACCGACAACGACGTCTTCAGCATCCAGATGTTCGGAAATACGCTGCTCGCATTCGGCACAGAGGAACAGAAACAGCGTTTCATCCCGCGGCTGCTGCGCGGCGACGATGTCTGGTGCCAGGGCTACTCGGAACCTCGCGCCGGATCGGACCTGGGCAATATCGGCACGAAGGCTGTCCTGGAAGACGGCACCTGGCGGATCAACGGCCAGAAGATCTGGACGTCGGAGGCGCAGAACGCAAACTGGATATTCGTCCTCGTGCGCACGGATACCGATGCCCCCAAACACAAGGGCCTGACACTGCTGGCGTGCCCGATCGACCAGCCTGGCGTGGAAGTACGCCCAATTCGGCAGCTCAATGGACGCTCCGGGTTCAATGAGGTGTTCTTCACCGACGCGTTGACGCCAGAGGACAACACCATCGGCCTGGTAAACCAGGGGTGGAAGGTAGCGATGGGGCTGCTGGAGTTTGAACGCGGCGGCGCGGCCGCGATTCTCGCCGCGCGCTTCGAAGAAGAGCTGTCCAGGCTGATCGAGCTGGCCCGTCGTCAAGGCAAGATCGAGGACTCGGCCGTACGCCGGAAGCTGGCATGGTGCAAGGGCCGTGTAATCGGGATGCGGCTTCTGGGCTACAAGGCGCTGACCCGCGGCCTGACCGGGGCGGCGCCAGGGCCGGAGTCCGCGCTGACCAAGCTGTACTGGACCGAATACCACCGGGTTGTGACCGAGTTGTCGATGGAGTTGCTGGGTGACGACGCACTAGTGCTGACAGGACGGTTCCCGACGATCATCGATGGCCCGGACGCTCCGGGCTCGACGCAGGACACGGCGACGTGGGTGGGCGCATTCCTCTCCGGACGCGCCAGCACGATCTATGCCGGCACCAATCAGATCCAACGCAACTTGCTGGCCGAGCGCGTGCTCGGCATGCCCCGCGAGCCACGGTCCGACAGCGGCGCGTGGAATGCTCAAGGCAAAAGTTGATCGGCATACCCATTTTTCTCACGACAACCGGAGAACACTGTGAACACCGCTGAAGCAAATAGCACCGACACCCCCGTTATCGTCAGTCGCGAAGGCTCGACCATGGTTATCACCTTGTCGCGTCCGGATCGAATGAACGCCTGGACGCCCACGATGGAGACGATGTATTTCGATGCGCTCACCGAGGCCGCGGCCGACGAGTCAGTGCGCGCAATTGTGCTCACCGGCGCCGGTCGCGGATTCTGCGCCGGTGCTGACATGGACGACCTCAGCGATATCGGCGCCTCCGGCGAGATCACCGCAGGCAGGATCCAGGCCCGCAAGAAGACGTTCCCCCTTTCGATCAGCAAACCGTTGATCGCGGCAATCAATGGCCCCTGTGCCGGACTTGGCTTCGTACAGTCGATGATGTGCGACGTGCGGTTCGCGGCAGAGGGAGCGAAAATGGCTACGTCGTTCTCCAAGATCGGGCTGATCGCGGAGCACGGAATCTCGTGGCTGCTGCCTAAGATCGTCGGACTGAGCCACTCCTTGGATCTGCTCATGTCGGGACGCGTCATCACTGCCGAGGACGCGCTCTCCATCGGTCTGGTCAACTATCTGAGCACCCCTGAGAACGTCCTTGACGACGCCCTCAAGTACGCCGACACCCTCGCGCGCACCGCCTCCCCGAACGCAATGGCCGTGATCAAAAAACAGGTCTACGCGCACCTGCTCAAGGATCTGGACGCCGCGCTGGCCGAGTCGGACCAACTCATGCACGAGGCGATCAGCAACAAGGAGATGGCCGAAGGCGTCGCCGCATTCGGCGAACGCCGCGCACCGAACTATGCCGGGATTTCTCTGCAGCCAGGGGAGTAGAGGCACCCGCCCTATCACTCACTTCTCGTCTGGGTGTGCGTAAAAACTCTGTTCGCCGACGGTGAACTTCGAACCGCTCGAATAAATTCAGTTGCAGAATTGGCGGGCAGGTCATTACGTTTCTGGTGTGACGTTCGCCGGGGGGCTGGGCGATGTCAGGCGTCGTCCGAGCTTTTTGTCGTACCGACTCCATACACTCGATTTGGCCGCAGCCGTAGCACGGTTCTGTGCGGCTGAAGTCTAGTTCCTCGTGCCTCGTCATGTCCGAAATCGGCGGGCGCTTCATAAGAGCGTGTCCGCACCAAATCTGAGGAGACCCCACAGTGTCGACCACTACTCCCGAGCAGCCGCCGGGAGAGGGACCCGGTGCACACCACGATCCTGTGGTGAGTACGAGTCCCGACCTGGAAAAGATGACCAACCCCGAGTCGGACAAGCTCGATGCCGGGGTGTTTAAGATCGCTGGCGTCGTTGTACTTGGCGCCATCATGTCCATTCTGGACATCACAGTCGTCAGTGTCGCGCTGCCGACGTTCCAAAACGAGTTCCACGTCTCGCCGTCGATGTCCGCATGGTCGATGACGGCCTACACGCTGGCGCTGGCCACGATCATTCCGGTGACCGGTTGGGCCGCGGATAGATTCGGCACCAAACGCCTCTACCTCCTTGCGCTCAGCCTGTTCGTCGTCGGCTCGGTGCTCTGCGCCACCGCGTGGGACATGCCTTCCCTCATCGCCTTCCGAGTCCTGCAGGGCCTGGGTGGCGGCATGCTGATGCCACTAGGTATGACGATCCTGACGCACGCCGCGGGACCACATCGTGTCGGCCGCGTGATGGCCGTACTCGGTATCCCGATGCTGCTCGGTCCCATCGCCGGTCCGATCTTGGGCGGCTGGTTGATCGAGAGTGTCAGCTGGCACTGGATCTTCCTGATCAACCTGCCGATCGGTATCGCCGCGCTGATCTACTCGTTCGTCGTACTCCCATCGGACAACCCGGAACCCTCGGAGTCCTTCGACTTCAAGGGCATGCTGATGATGTCGCCGGGCCTGGCTCTGTTCCTATTCGGTGTCTCATCCATTCCCGGTGAGGGCACGGTAGCGTCGGCAAAGGTCCTGATTCCAGCGATCGTGGGACTGGCCTTGATCGTCGTGTTCGTCTTCCACGCGTTGCGTACCAAGCACCCGCTGATCGACCTGCGGCTGTTCGCCAATCGAAACCTGACAGTCGCGGTCATCGCGATGACCCTGTTCTCGGTCGCGTTCATGGGCGCATCGCTGCTCTTCCCGAGCTACTTCCTGCAGGTCCGCGGTGAAACCACCTTGGCGGCCGGCGTGTTGCTGGCCCCCCAGGGCATCGGCGCGATGATCACCATGCCGATAGCTGGCATGCTCGCGGACAAGATCGGTCCGGGCAAGATTGTGATGGGCGGCGTTGTCGTCCTGGCGGCGGGCATGTTCGTGTTCACCCAGGTCGGCGCGGACACGTCGTACGTCCTGTTGCTGGGCGCGCTGTTCGTGATGGGTCTCGGGCTCGGCGCGACGATGATGCCGATCATGTCGGCAGCGCTGGCGAGTTTGACCCACGAGCACGTCGCCCGTGGTTCGACACTGATGAACATCGTGCAACAGGCCGCTGGCTCCATCGGCACGGCCGTGATGTCGGTCGTGCTGACCAACCAGGTCCTTTCGCATCAGTTCGCGGGAGCGGCCATGGCATCGGTTGACGACCCATCGATCGCGAAGGCAATACCTCCTGCGGCGTTGCAGCAGGGCTTCAGCGAGGCGGCGAGCTCGTTCGGGACGACGTTCACCGTTGGACTTGTGCTCGTCATCCTGTGTATCGTCCCGGCGATCCTGCTACCGCGCAAGAAGGCGACCGCGCCCGACGGAAGTGAGACCGCGGCCCCGGCCATGATGCACTAGTCGGCGCGACGGTGATCCAGTTTGATAATGGAGCGCTTCAGGTCAGGCGACCTGAAGCGCTCCATTTCTATCTGACCAGCACGGCCAGGTTAAGGTGAGGTAATGGCGAAGTATTTCGACGTACACCCGGACAATCCGCAACCGCGCGTTATCGCGAAGACCGCTGACGAAATCAGGGCCGGTGGGCTGATTGTCTATCCAACTGATTCGTGCTTCGCGCTCGGTTGCGGCCTGGGCAACAAAGAGGGGCTCGACCGGATTCGGAAGATCCGGAAGCTGAGCGAAAATCACCATTTCGCTTTGGTGTGTAAGGATTTCGCGCAACTTGGCCAGTTCGTGCACGTCGACAATGCGGTGTTCCGCAAGATCAAGGCGACGACGCCAGGCAGTTACACCTTTATCCTGCCCGCGCTGCGCGATGTTCCGCGTCGCATGCTGCATCCCAAGAAGAAGACCGTAGGTGTTCGGATACCCGACAACAAGGTCGTGCAGGCACTGCTGGCAGAGCTCGGTGAACCCCTGGTGACCAGCACACTGCTGCTGCCCGACCAAGAGGCGCCCATGACCCAAGGCTGGGAGATCAAAGAAGAACTCGACGCGGTCGTGGACGTCGTACTGGATTCTGGCGACTGCGGCGAGACTCCTACTACGGTCATCGATTTCGTGGATGGCACGCCACGAATCCTGCGCCGCGGATCGGGCGATCTCGCGCCGTTCGAATAGCGGTGATTTAGGCCATGGAAAGGCGCGACGGGGCCGAGCGGTTCTAGACTGAGGGCATCCAATTGTCTGGTACCCCTACCTGCCGACCACGCGCAGCGGGACTGGAACGAAAGGCCCCTCCATGAGGACCAATGCACCCGTTTCTGGCAGCCTTCTTGCCGACCGCAGCGCGCAGTCGGCCAATGCCGCCACCTCAAGTACGACCAGAGTCAACCCCCGCCCGCCTAGTCGCCGCAGCCCGATCATTGCCCGGACCCGCGAGGAACTTGACGCCGCGCTACGGCCGATGCGCACGAACGGTCAGACGATCTCACTCGTACCGACGATGGGAGCGTTGCACGACGGCCATGCCGCTTTGATGGCATACGCGCGTGAGCGCAGTGACTGTCTCGCGGTGTCGATCTTCGTCAACCCGACCCAGTTCGCACCCAACGAGGATTTCGACTCATATCCGCGTACCTGGGACGATGACCTGGCCAAATGCGCCCAGCTTGGTGTCGATGTCATCTTCGCGCCCGAGGTAGACACGATGTATCCGGACGGACCGGGACGCGCCGGGATCACCGTCGACCCTGGACCGCTGGCGACGGTCCTCGAAGGTGCGACCCGGCCGACGCATTACCGCGGTGTCCTCACTGTCGTCGCCAAGCTGTTCGGTCTCGTGCGCCCAGACTTGGCCGTGTTCGGCGAGAAGGACTACCAGCAACTGTCGCTGATTCGTTCGATGGCCCGCACGTTGTGCATGCCGGTCGAGGTGCTGGGAGCGCCCACGGTCCGTGAGGCCGACGGGCTTGCGATGTCCTCGCGTAACCGCTACCTCGATGCGGCCGAACGTCGACGGGCGGTGGCGCTGTCGCGCGCCCTGCGTGCCGGAGTTAACGCCGCGGACGAGGGAGCCGAAGCGGTGCTGGCCGCGGCGTACGACGTCGTCACAGCAGCCGACGGGGTCGACCTGGACTACCTCGAGTTGACCAATACCGACATGGGTACGCCGCAGCCCGGGGCCGAGGCGCGTTTGTTAGTAGCCGCGAGGGTCGGTACGACGCGGCTGCTCGACAACATGGGCCTGTCGCTCGGCGATGCCGCCGTCCTCGTTGACAGGGAGGCACGCTGACATGTTGCGAACCATGATGAAGAGCAAGATCCACCGCGCCACTGTCACGCAGGCCGACCTTCACTACGTTGGCTCGGTGACGATCGATCAAGACCTGCTGGAAGCGTCGGACATTCTGCCGGGCGAACTCGTGCACATCGTCGACATCGACAACGGCGCACGGTTGGAGACCTATACGATCGCCGGCGAACGCGGGAGCGGGATCATCGGGATCAACGGCGCGGCCGCGCATCTGGTCCATCCCGGTGACCTCGTCATTCTGATTGCCTATGCGCAGGTCACCGACGCGGAGGCCCGCGCGCTCAAGTCGCACGTCGTCTTCGTCGACGCCGACAATCGGATCGTCGGGACCGGAGCTGACGCCGCGCAGACCCTCCCCGCCGAGCAGACCGGACAGGCTGGGCTGGTGCGCGGGGACCTCGTCCATAGATGATGGTCGTATGACCCTGCTATGTCTGGACATCCGTAACAACTACACCGTGGTCGGCCTGTTTGACGCTGACCGTCTGCAGGCGCATTGGCGGGTCGCCTCGGACGAGCGGCGTACCGCCGACGAGTGGCACGTGTTGATCAGCGGCTTGGTCGAACGTACCGAAAGCGCCGACGGCGTGATCGATGCGATTGCCGTGGCGTCGACGGTGCCGGTGATCTTGCACGAGATGCGCGAGCTGATCTCGCGTCGGTACGGCGGCTGCCAAGTCTCCATAGTAGAGCCGGGAACGAAGACTGGCGTACCTATCCTGACCGATAATCCACGGGAGATCGGCGCCGACCGAATCGTCAATGCGCTGGCCGGAGTGTCGCTCTACGGCGGTCCGTGCGTGATCGTGGACTTCGGTACGGCGACGACCTTCGACGTAGTCAATGATAAGGCCCAGTTTATCGGGGGAGTGATCGCCCCAGGTATGGGAATTTCCCTCGATGCGCTGGCACGTAGGGGGTCTCAGCTGCGCGCGGTTGAGTTAGTCCGTCCGCGCAACGTCATCGCCAAGAATACGGTCGAGGCGATTCAGTCCGGAATGGTGTTTGGCTTTGCCGGGCAAGTCGATGGGATCGTGGATCGGATCGGCGAGTCGTTGGGTGTGTCTCTTGATGATCTGACGGTCGTCGCGACCGGAGTGTACGCCGACGTTGTGCGCGAAGAATGCGACACGATCAGTGACTATGAGCCGATGCTGACGCTGATCGGGTTGCGTCTGGTCCACGAACGTAATCACGCGTAGGTACGTCGAGTTCGCTACAGTCGGGTTATCGCGTTGATTGGAGTCTTGATGTCATTAGCCGCAAAGCTTCGCCGGGCCCCGGCCAGGATCGCCGCAGGCGCTTTCATTCTTAATTCCGGGGTCGGGAAGCTCTCGGGCGACGAGGCCACCGCCAACGGGATCCACGCGACCGCAGCTGGGGCATACCCGGTCGTGAAGAAGGTCGAGCCGAAGCTGTTCCTCAAGGCACTGGCCGTCGGCGAGATCGCCGTCGGATCCGCACTACTGTTACCGATTGTTCCAGCTGGGCTTGCCGGGCTGGCGCTGACGGGGTTCGCAGGCGCGTTGGTCGGCATGTACATCAAAACGCCTGCCCTGCATGACAAGTACCTGCGGCCAACCGGTGCCGGAGTAGCCATCGCCAAGGACAGTTGGTTGCTCGGGATCGGTACTGGCCTAGTCGTTGACGCGGCATTGAGCGAGTCGCGCGTGACACGCACCGAAGACTGACTCGTGCGCGGCCTGCCGGACACGATTACAGCCTGCCTCTTCGACCTGGACGGTGTACTGACCAAGACCGCGGACTTACACCGAGCGGCATGGAAGGAGACGTTCGACCAGTTTCTGCAGCACCGCGACGCGACGTTCGTGCCGTTCGACGCCAACGCGGACTACGCGGCGTACGTCGACGGCAAGAAACGGGAGGACGGGGTGCGCGACTTCCTTGCGAGCAGAGCGATCACGCTGCCGGAGGGCGATCCAGGCGACCCCCCCGGCGACGGAACCGTCCATGGCGTCGGCAATCGCAAGAACGTGCTGCTGCTGAGCCTGATCCGGCGTGACGGTGTCAAGGTGTACGACGGGAGCCGTCGATTCGTCGATGCGGCGCGCAAGGCGGGTCTTCGTTGCGCGGTCGTGTCGAGCAGCGCCAACACAGAGGAAGTCCTCAATGTCACCGGCCTGGCTGCGTCGTTTGAGACCCGTATCGACGGCGTTGTGGCGCGGAAGCGGTCTTTGCCAGGCAAACCCGCACCGGATACGTTTCTCGAGGCCGCTTCTGAGCTCGGCGTACCTGCGCACGCCGCGGCCGTTTTCGAGGACGCTCTGGCAGGTGTCGCTGCGGGTCGGGCCGGGCACTTTGGGTATGTCATCGGCGTTGACAGGCTCGGCCAGGCCGACGCGCTGCGGGCGCACGGCGCCGACATTGTGGTGCAGGATCTGGAGGAGCTGTTGTGACTGACCCGGTGAGGTTTCCGGTCGAGCCATGGTGCCTACGCGAGACCTTCCTCGATGTCGATCAGCTCGCACAGATGGAGTCCCTTTTTGCATTGTCCAACGGGCATGTCGGACTGCGGGCCAATCTCGACGAGGGCGAACCGCACGCGATACCGGGCACGTATCTCGGCTCGTTTTACGAGGGGCGTCCGCTGCCGTACGCCGAGGCAGGTTACGGCTATCCAGAGTCGGGGCAGACGCTAGTCAACGTAACTAACGGCAAAATCATGCGGCTTCTAGTGGATGACACCCCGTTCGACGTGCGATACGGCGAGTTGCTGGATCACGAGCGGACGCTGGACTTCCGGGCCGGCACGCTACGGCGGACGGCGGACTGGCGGTCGCCGGCAGGCAGCCATGTGCGGGTGACCTCGACGCGCCTGGTGTCGTTCGTGCACCGCGCGGTCGCCGCCATCGAATATGAAGTGGAAGCGGTCGGCCTGCAGACACGGATAATTTTGCAGTCAGAACTGGTCGCCAACGAGGCGCCGCCGGTCAATGTCGGGGACGATCCCCGGGTGGCCGCAGCGCTCGAACGGCCGCTGCTCCCGATCGACGCCGACGTGACGAAGTCAGGTGCAGTTCTGTTGCACCGCACCAAAAGCAGCGGACTGTTGATGGGCGCCGGTATGGAGCACGTCGTCGAGGCGCCCGGCCGGCACACGGTCGACAGCGAGATCCGCGACGACTGGGCGCGTACGACGGTTGTCTGCACGCTGCAGCCGGGGGAGAAGCTGCGCGTCGTGAAGTACATCGGCTATGGCTGGTCGTCGACACGGTCCGCGCCGGCCGTGCGTGATCAGGTCGAGGCCGCCTTGACCGGGGCGTCGTACGCCGGATGGAGCGGGTTGACCGGGACGCAGCGCGACTATCTCGACGACTTCTGGAAGTCTGCGGATGTCGAAGTGGACGGCGACCCCGTGGTGCAGCAGGCGGTCCGGTTCGGGCTGTTTCACGTGCTGCAGGCCGGTGCTCGCACCGAGCGTCGGGCGATCGCGGCCAAAGGCCTCACGGGGCCCGGCTATGACGGGCACGCGTTTTGGGACACCGAAGGATACGTACTGCCGCTGTTGACGCTAACGATCCCGGATGCCACCGCGGATGCCCTGCGGTGGCGGGCTTCCACGCTGGACCTTGCTCGTGCCAGGGCCAAGACACTGGGTCTCGACGGCGCTGCTTTTGCGTGGCGCACGATCAACGGTGAGGAGGCGAGCGCTTACTGGCCGGCGGGTACGGCGGCGTTTCACATCAACGCCGACATCGCCTCCGCGTTCGAGCACTATCGGTTGGTGACCGGCGACCTTGCGCTGGAACTGGAGTGCGGACTCGCCGTACTGGTCGAGACGGCCCGGCTATGGATGTCGATCGGTCATCACGACAGGCATGGGGCGTGGCACATCGACGGTGTCACCGGCCCGGACGAGTACACCGCGGTCGCTGACGACAACGTGTTCACCAACCTGATGGCCGCGCGCAACTTGCGGGCGGCGGCCGATGCGTGCGTGCGGCATCCGCAGAACGCTGCGCAACTCGGTGTCTCGGTTGAGGACGTTGCCGCCTGGCGGGATGCGGCGTCTGCTGTCTTCATACCGTACGACGAGGAGCTCGGCGTACATCCGCAATGCGGCAACTTCACCCGGTACGGCGAATGGGACTTCGACGGCTCTGTTGATCAATACCCGCTGATGTTGCACTCGCCGTACTTCCAGCTCTACCGCAAACAGGTCATTAAGCAGGCCGATCTAGTGCTTGCAATGCATTGGTGCGGCGACTCGTTCACCCCGGATCAGAAGGCGCGCAATATCGACTACTACGAACGGCGTACGGTGCGGGACTCCTCGCTATCGGCGTGCACCCAAGCCGTGATGTGCGCGGAGGTCGGGCACCTGGAGCTCGCCCACCGGTATTTGCACGAGGCTGCGTTGATGGATTTGCACGATCTGCACCACAACACTAAAGACGGCCTGCACATCGCGTCGTTGGCCGGTGGCTGGTCGGCTTTGGTTGAGGGGTTTGGCGGTTTGCGAGAACACCACAGCCTGCTGACTCTTGCGCCCGCGCTTCCTGAAGGCATCACCCGGTTGGCGTTCCGAGTGCGGTGGTGGGGGATGCGACTGCTGGTCGAGGTCGCCGATGGACAGGTGGAGTGCAGCCTTCCAGGCCAGACCGACCGAACGATGTCGTTGGTCCTGTACGACGAGCAGGTCGAGGTTACCTGCGCCAAGTCAGTACGCCGACCGCTGCGTCACCGGTTGGCGCTTTTGCCGACTCCCACACAACCATCGGGCCGCGAACCGTTGATGGACGGTGACCCCGCCTACGCCGCCCTCGATCTTGGGATACGTGAACTGGATGATCGAGCATGATTGCCGGATGAGCGAATTCAGAAGAGGGTGAGCTCGAGCTGGTCGGCCGGCTCGGATCGACGCGGCTGTGCGGTCACGGTCGTACTGGAGGTGGGGAGCCCCGTTGCGTCGTCGGAGTGATCCGGTGGCTCAGCGACCGGGAACTGAAGGTTGGCGTACGGATCGACCTGGGTGCGCGAGACGGCAGCAAAGCCGCCTAAGGTGCGCAGTGCGGACTCTTGAAGCCCCGTCAGCTCCCACGAGTCAAGTGCCGGGATCAACAGGTCGGGGGACAGCGGAAGCCGCCCGAGTCCATCGGCATCGTCGAAGTCGAGTCCGAGCGGTACGTCGGTTCGCATGGTCATGATCTTGCTCGTGGTGGCGAATGCCGCACGATTGGTGGCATCGGCAAGTTTCGTGGCCATCGCGCGACCGAGAGTAGCTCCGACGCCGCCGGGATCGGCGTCTACGGCGTCGAAAGCCGCTTGGGTGCTCCCGTAGCGCGCCAGAAGCTTTTGAGCGGTCTTCTTGCCAATCCCGGGGATTCCCTTGAGATTGTCGGATGCGTCACCGCGCATGGCAGCGTAGTCGCGATACTGCTCCGGACGTACGCCGTACATCGTGTGTAGTCGGTCCGGGGTAAGCACCGGGCTACCCGCGATGCCGCCGTTGAGTAGGCGTAACACCGACGTGTGCTCGTTGATGAGTGCGAATGAGTCGCGGTCCGACGTAGCGATGACGACCCGCCAGCCGGCCGCGCATCCGGCCCTGCTTGCCGACGCGAGTACGTCGTCGGCCTCGAGACCGTCCGGTACGACGACGCATATGCCTGCATCGCGCAACATGCTGATTGTGCCGGCGATCTGTGCGACTAATTCGGGTGGTTTCTCGAGCCGGGTGGCCTTGTACGACGGATGCGCGTCCTTGCGGACGCTTGTCGTGTGGTCGTCGAAGCCGATCACGAGCGCGTCGGCGCCAGCACGGGTGACGGCGCCGATGAGCAGGGAGGTGAACCCATGCACCGCCCAGCTGGCTCGACCGTCACTGGTCCGCATGGCAGACGCGGCTGTGGCATGGAACGCGCGATGAAGCAGTGAATTGCCGTCTACTGCGACTAGTACTTGGCGACTCATCCCTCCACCATGCCTGACGTCGTCGGCGGCCGGATCACCGGCACGCCGATCGCCGCAAATTTGCCGACGGGCGGAATCTTCCGCCGATCAGTGGAGTTAGCACCACCTTGAAGTGTGGTGAGCGGGCCATCGGAAATCCGACCGCGAAATCCTACGGTCGAGTCATGCCCAAAAACCTCGCCCGTATCGGTGCGTTCAGCAGTTCCATCCGTACGGTCATCCGCCGTACCCCGTTTACTTCCACCGTGTGTGCAATCACGCTGCTGCTCGGCATCGTCACCGGCGCTTTGTGGACCGACGTGACGTCTTTTAGCTGGTATGCCGACGTCGCGTACGGCGCGCCGTCGTTCGCCGAGGGGCACTGGTGGTCGATTGTGACCGGCGCCTTCTTCGGCCTTGTGCCGCTGTTCTATCTGCCGATCGTCGCCGGGTTTGCGTTGCTCGTCGGATACGCGGAATACCGCGTGGGTACGACGCGGGTAGCCGTCGTCGCGATTACCGGGCACATCTTCGGGGCGATCGGAGCGGCGGGGCTGTTGCAACTGCTGGCTGGGCACGGTTGGGGGTGGGCCGATCAAGTCGTGCTTACTACCGATGTCGGTCCGTCGGCCGGAATGCTCGCTGTTGCTGCCGCGGCAACCGCGCTGGTTCGGGCGCCGTGGCGCGGATGGGCGCGGCTTGCGCTCGTGAGCTACGTCGGCATCTCGTTCCTGTACATCGGCACGCTCGCGGACGTCATGCACCTCATCGTCGTAGTGCCCGGACTGCTCGTCGGGCCGCTGCTCATCAGCCGGCAGTCAGCGGGGCAGCCCGAACTGCGCGATGAGCCACGCACGATGCGCACGTCGGCGGCGTTCGGCATGCTGGCCCTCGGTGCCGTCCAGATCCTCGCAACCGCGGCGGTTTTCGATGCGCCGCTCGGCCAGGACGGTCTCGGCGTGGTGTCCGGAATCGAAAAGGTGCTCGTGATTGCTGGTGCTGTGGTGCTCGCCAATGGCGTACGACGCGGACACCGGCTTGCGTGGATCGGCTCCACCGTGACCTGCGCGTTCATGGTCCTTGTCGGTGCCGCCGGTTTTGTGGGCGTGAGCTTCGCACTGTGGCCCGATGTCCTCGGTATCAGCGGTGGCTCGGCGGCGTTCGCATTCGTCACGATGTTGCTGTGGGCTGGCGAGCTCGGTCTGTTGCTCGGACTGCGCCCGACCACTGCCACTAGTGGCGACAGAGCACGCACGACGCAGTCATCGACGAAGACCCGCGAACTGCTCATGCGATACGGCGGCCAAAACCTTTCGTGGATGTCCACCTGGCGCGGGAACTGGCATTTCCTGTCCGCGGACCGCGCTTCGGCCGTCGCCTTCCGGCGGCACGCCGGGGTTGCGATCGCGGTCGGAAACCCAATCGCGGCGCCACATCAAACCCGCGCGATGCTCGACGAGTTCGCGGATATGTGTGAAGAGAGCTCCGTGACTCCCTGCCTATTTGGCGCGGATGGCGCGGCGGCAGACTGGGCCACCGCGCGGGGGTGGTCGGCGACTCAGGTCGCGCAGGATGCGCTCGTGGACCTTCCGGACCTGAAGTTCAAGGGCAAGCGGTGGCAGGACGTACGCACCGCTATGAACCGCGCGCACCGCGAGGGGATCTCCTTCTCGCTCGCACCGCTGCGCTCGCAGCCGCGCGCCATCGTCGACCAGGTGCGGAATTTGAGTGATCAGTGGGTCGCGGAAAAAGAGCTGCCAGAGATGGGGTTCACGCTTGGCGGGATCGAGGAGGCCGAGGATCCCGCGACCCGGGTCGCGTTGGCCATTGGCCCCGGGGGCATGGTGCACGCGGTCGTATCGTGGTTGCCGATCTATGGGTCGCGGGGTGCGGTTCGTGGCTGGACCCTCGATGTCATGCGCCGTACCAACGACGGATTCGCGTTGGCCGTAGACTTCCTCATCTCCTCAAGCATGCTGCAGTTTCAGCGTGAGGGCGCGCAGCTGGTCTCGCTCTCAGGGGCGCCGCTCGTCGGCGCGGGCGTCGGGTCCGGCCCGCTTGTCAAGAAGGTATTCGACCTCCTTGGTGCGGCACTTGAGCCGGCGTACGGATTCCGAAGCCTGCACGCCTACAAGCGCAAGTTCCAACCGCGTTACGAGCCGATGTACCTCATTTTCCGAGATGTAGCTGACCTACCTCGAATCGGAATCGCGTTGACTCGCGCTTATTTGCCAGACGCGGGTATCGCTGATCTTGTTCGGCTCAGGCGAGCTACCAGCCACGTAGGTCCACGGTCCAGCGTTCGAGAATCTCGTCCCCATGCACGAGGTACAGCGCCTCGTGCAACGCGACCGTCGGGTCGACGTGCGCCGGCAGGACATGCACCAAGTCGCCAACGGAAACGGGCTCTTCTGGGGCAAAGGTAATGTGCTCATCTGAGCAGAAGAGCACCCTCGCGCCCGGTATCGAAGGGTTGCCATGGTCCATTCCCAATGCCTTGAGTCCCACGTCGGCGACCGCCCACTTCGGGCTGACCGAGATGACGGTACCGAGCACGGACAATGCTTGCGCAAAAGGGATGTCGAGCGAGCCGTAAGCCGTATCCATCAATGCGTACGAACCCGCCTGGATTTCGTTAGCCCACGTATTGACCGCATAGGTACCCGTGCCGCCAGCGGTGACCAGTTCGCCACCGACGTCCTCGTGAGCGCGTAGCAACAGCTCCATAGACTCTTCGGTGCGATGGCGTTTCTCGGCAATGGGCTCGGCCATCATCAGGTGGCCTTCGTAGCCCATGACACCACGCACGTGCAGGCCATTACTGCGCGCGAGGTCCGCGAGCGTGCCGGCATCTTCAGGGGCACAGCCGCAGCGCGGCAGGCCGACATTGACATCGACGACGACTTCGCGAAGGCCGGCGTCGTGCGCGGCCTTGACGGTTTGCGCAGAGTCGACGGCGACAGTGATGCGGTGTCCTTCGGTGACGAGTACGCCGAGGCGCGACATGTCGAGGACTTCGTTGGCGAGCAGTAGGTCCTCGCCGAGCCCCGCCTTGGCCATTCCCTCGACCTCGCGGATCGTGGCGCAGGTAAAGCCGTGATGCCCGACGTCGTACTGCCGCCTCGCAAGCGCAGTGCACTTGTGCGCCTTGACATGTGGGCGCAGTCTGGCACCCGGCAGCGCGGTCGCCATCGTGTCGAGATTCTGCTGAAGCAGGTCGTTATCCACGATTAGGGCGGGCGTCTGAAGTTGATCGGTGCGCTGAGGAGTCATGTGCACGAGCCTATCCGCGACGCTGTTGAGATTTCCGGTCGCCGCCGCAAGGCTGAGGTCATCGGCTGTAGCCAGCGCGGACGGCCCGAAGGCGCGATCCTCAGGCGCATCAAGTGACGGCCTTGCCGAACCAGCGGGACAGGTGGTCGTCCAAGTCATGCTGATCGTCGCCGATCCAGGCGACGTGGCCGTCGGGGCGCAGCAGGACGCACGGTGCATCCAGTGCCGCCGTCGGATCCGCGAGGTAATCGACGCGGTCTGACCAGCCGTCGACGGTCAGGGTGTCGGTGCGATCCAGTAGTAGTCCGCGGCCGCGATGGAGGAGGTCGTAGAGACGGCCGTGTGCCACGTCGATGTCGCGCAGGCGGCGGCCGAGCAGGTCGGGGCCGGTGCCGAAGTCGTAGCGGATGTCTATCGCAGTGATCTTCTCAATCAGATAGCGGTTCACCTCGTTGAAGTCCATCAGTTCGGTGAGCAGCCTGCGTACGGCTTGCGGTCCCGGTTCGGCGGACTGCAGTTCCATCTGGGCGCGGGTGTTATCGAGCACGCGGGCGGCGACCGGATGGCGCTCAGTCTGGTAAGTGTCCAGCAGCGCTTGCGGCGCCCAGCCGCGAATGTGAGCGGCCAGCTTCCAGCCGAGGTTGACCGCGTCCTGAACGCCCAGGTTGAGGCCCTGCCCGCCGGTGGGTGGATGGATGTGTGCCGCGTCGCCGGCCAGCAGCACCCGCCCGACCCGATAATGTTCGGCTTGTCGGGTGGCATCTCCGAAGCGGGACAACCAGCGCGGGGAGTGGACGCCGAAATCCGTTCCGGCGATGGTCCGCAACTGTTGTTTGAAATCCTCGAGGGTAGGTGGTTCCGCGCGGTCGCTGACTCCAGCGGCGGGGACGACGACTTGATAGACCCCAACAGCTGCGGGTCGGATCCAGAATTGCTTAGTGGTCTCGCCGATTTCTCTCACTTTGGCCGCGATTTCGTCTTGCGGCGTCCCCACGTCCATTTCGCCCATCAGCGTCTCGGTCCGTGAGGGCTCGCCGGGGAAGGCGACGCCGAGCAGTTTGCGCACGGTACTGCGCCCGCCGTCACAGCCGACGAGATAGCGCGTCCGCACCTGCTCGCCTCCGGCCAGCTCGATGGTCACACCCTCGTCGTCCTGCTCGAAATCGGCCACCGCACGACCGCGCCGGACCTGCGCACCCAGTTCGAGCGCGTGATTCTCGAGCAAGTCAACGAGGACCGGATGTTGGATGCCCAGAAGGTAGGCGTGCGCGGAATCCAGCCCTTCGGGCGCGGGTGTGGCAATGGCAGCGAAGAAACCTCCGGCCGGACGTTGTCTTCCGTGTTCGAGAATGCGCTCTAGCAGGCCGCGCATTGCCATCAGCTCGAGACTGCGAATATGCAGGCCCACTATCCGCACGAACGACGCGGGCTCGGTCTCCTTTTCCAGCACGCATACGCGCACATCGTGCAGCCGTAGTTCGGCCGCCAGCATCGCGCCAGTCGGTCCGCACCCGGCAATGACTACGTCGAACATGAGCGGTGCGCGATCGGCGCGAGAGGAGGTGAAATGCGGAGCGTTCAAGGGTCTTAGCTCCTCCGGCGGTGTCGCGGTCCCTCGAAGGTACTAGCCCGAGCATCACCCGGTCTATTCCTTTTCCTGTTCGGACGCCATGCGGCGACAACGGCGGCGCGGTCGTGTGACATAAAGGCTTCATGACTGAATTTGCGCGCCGTCGTACGACGAATTGGATCCTCGCATGATCCGGGCACTGGACCACGTCAATATCGCGTCAACGGACGTGCCCGCGACGCGGTCGGCTTACGAAGCTCTGCTGGGGCGCGCCGCCGACGCGGACAACAGATGCCAGACCCCGAACATTGGATTAGTGATCGAGTCTGCGCAGAAGTCGGGCGTACGTTCGGCGGTGTTCGCCGCCGACGATTTCGCGTCGACGACGCGGCTCATCCAGCGTCGGGGTGTCGAGCTCGTCGTGGACGGCCGGAGCGCCACCACGGACGTGAATGGCCTCACGCTCGGAATCATCGAGCGGGAGGAGCCGCCGGCGGTCGACCCAGACGATGCCGCCGCCGCGATCTTGGGGCTGGACCACATCGTCGTGCATACGACATACCCGGACCGCGCGGTCGCGTTGTTTGGCGCGAGAATGGGTCTTGATCTGAGACTGGACCGTACATTCGTCGAGCGTTCCGCGCGTCAGCTGTTCTTCCGTTGTGGGGACTTAGTAGTCGAGATTGTCGTCGACCTGCGCAAGGTGGGCGACGACGAGGACGACCGGTTTTGGGGACTCGCGTGGCGGGCACGCGACGCGGCCGCCGCTCACGAACGGCTGGCCGGTCAGGGAGTCGAGATATCTGAGCTACGGACGGGTCGCAAGAAGGGCACGCGCGTATTCACAGTCAAAGACCATGCTCTTGGTGTGCCGACATTGGTGATCGGGTCGTAGCGTAAGCGCGCGGCGTGGCGGGGCGATCTGTCACCGGCCCCGGACACCCTTCGGCACATCTCGGGGAGGAGTTGTACCGAAGGTCAACATTCGGCGGGTCTAGTCGGGGGGAGAGAGACATCCAGATCCGAATGGTCCTACAAGCCCCAGTGTTGCACAGTTCTGATCATCTGAACAGTTCGATGAATCGTGCCTGGTGAGCAGCAATGACTCGCAAGCGCATCACGCCGTGGCGCCATCTATACCCGTCGTTCTTGGCCTTCCCAGTAGCTCGCTCGCAGCTTCCGCTTGGCGATTTTGCCGTTGTCGTCGCGAGGTAGCTCTGCTATTTCGATCGAACGGGGCACCTTGTACGACGCGAGTCCCGCTCGCATCCACTCGATGAGCTCCGAGGCGTCGAGCGGCGCGGATCCTACCGGCTGGACAACGGCGTGGAGACGTTCGCCGAATTCGGCATCCGGTACGCCGAAGACCGCGCAGTCGGCGATGTCGGCACGCGCCAGCAACCGGTTCTCGACCTCGGCAGGGTAGATGTTCACGCCACCGGAGATCACCATGTCGGAGGCGCGGTCGCACACGTAAAGGTAATCTTCGTCGTCCAGGTAGCCGAGGTCGCCGAGGCTGATCATTCCGGCGTGCTCGATCTCTTGCCGAGCTTGGTCGTTGTCACGATAGGTGAAATCCGGGTACGCCGGCTGCCGTACGTAAATGAGCCCGACCTCGCCGACATCGGCGGGGGTGTGGTCTTCACGGAAGATCTTGACTTCCGCGCCGGGGATGGCCCGCCCGGCGCTGCCCGGTCGCGCCAGTGCTTCTTCCGCGCCGATAACCGTAACCATGCCGGCCTCGCTCGAGGCATAGGTCTCGTTGATGATTGGGCCAAACCAGTCGATCATCGCGCGTTTGATGTCCGGCGCGCACGGGGCGCCCGTTGAACCGACAAAACGCAGCGTCGACACGTCGTACTTCGCGCGGGTCTCGGCCGGCAGACGCAGCATTCTGACGTACATGACCGGCACGAGGTAGAGCGTGTCGATCTTGTGTCGTTCGATGTCCGCGAGCACGGCCTCCGCGTCGAACCGTTCGTGTACGACGACGACCTCGGCCTGAGTGAGCGCGTTCTGCATGATTACCGATGGTCCGCTGTGATAAATCGGTGCTGGCATCAGCACGCGGCAGCCTGGCTTGATGCCAAAGGTCGCTTCGACTACATCCTGCATGCGCTGCAACCGCCAGGATCGCTCCTCGGGTGGGAAAACGCCACGCACGACGGCCTTGGGACGCCCTGTCGTCCCGGAGGTATAGGCGATGTGTCCGCGCGGGGCGACCTCGGGACCGTCGTACGTCGCCTGCTCGGCAAGCCAGCGGTCATAGTTTTGAGCTGAGGGCGGGCCGCCGTCACCAACCGAGAGCAACGTCGCGTCGCCGGGCAATGCTGCTGCCGCGGCGCTCAGCAGATCGCCGTGACCGATGACAACCCGTGCGCCGCAGTCCGCGATCTGCGCACCGATCTCCTCGGGGGTGAAGTGCCAGTTGACGGGGCAGTAGTAGGTTCCGGCGATCTTGCCCGCGTTGATCACGTCGGCGTACTCGACGCTGTTGCGCAGAACGACGGCAACAACGTCACCCTCATTTAGACCCAGCGCGCGCAGTCCGCCGGCCAGTCGATGAGCGCGGTCGGTGAGGTCGTGGCTGTCGAGCGTGCGTGCGCCGACATGAAGGATGGGCATGGATGAAACCCCCGGGCGAGCCTTGAATGTAAACGTCGAAACCCAAGGTTGCCATATGTCCTTGGCTAGACAGCAGGGCCCTCGCTGCGAACGTCATCGACGTTCGCCATCGCCTCGCGCAGCTTGACCAGCCACTCCTCGGTGTGTTCGCCGACAAGGCGCACACACCATGCCAGCGCATCGGATCGGGACCGCGCGACGCCAGCATCCACCAACGTGTCGAGCACCTGTCGTTCGGGCTGGCGCAGCCGGGTCATGACCGGAACTGCCAGATGCGTGAAGATTATTCGCTTGTCTCCCACCCGGACCCCCCAGGCGACCTTGCGTCCGTAGCGTTCCTCCGCCTCGTCTGCGATCTGCATACGCTGCGTCCTGGTGTCCTCACGAAATCGGGCCGCTCGGCCTTCACCAGCGGCCTGAGAGGTATCGCCTGGCATCGGTAGGGCGCCGATCACGAGGATCTCTTCGCGATCGGTGGTCACTTCAGGTGGGGTGGTAAACCAGTCGGCGGGAAGGCGACCGGTCAGCCAGTCACCCGCATCGCTAGCGTCTGGCAGATTCGCGTGTTGCCAGCCGCCGGGCCGCCCGGGTCCTCGTCGTGAATTGTTCATCTCGCGCCTCCTGCTTACATGATTACGTAATTACAGTGTGCGCCTAAATCCGACCGAAGAGTCTTGTGGTCGACGATTATTTCGGGTTGTTGTACTGATAAAGGTTGAACTTCGTCATCAGCGCGATCAACTTGTCGGCGTACCCAGGATCCGTTGCATAACCGGCAAGCGCGATTTCGCGACTGAACTGGTCCGGATTTGCGGAGTAGAGAAACGCCTTCGCGTAGCGGTCGTTGCTTGCCAGGAACAGCCCGTGATCCCGGAAGGAGTCCGTCGCCGTGGCGTAAGTGCGAAAGGAGTCGATGACCTTCGTGCAGGTGCCATCCGGTTGACATTCGCTCGTCGGCTTTTTCAGGCAGCCGGTTGCGTACTTCCCGTTGTCCTTTCCGCACTTGATACCGAAGTAGGCGTTGCCCTCTCTTGTCAGTTCGGACTGCGCCCAATTGGACTCCAAGATCGCCTGCGCCAGTGCGACAGACGTCGGTACGCCGTACTCGCGTTCGCTTGCTTGCGCCGGGCCGACTGCGGCCTTGATGAACTGGGCAGGCAGCGAAGGTGCCGACATCCGATGCCCGTCCGTGGCGGCTGGTCGAAACGCCAGATATAGCAATACGACCAGGAGCCCGAGGACGGAAAGTGTCACGACCAGTCGACGCTGACGAAGGCGAGCGGACGTTGCGGTGGGAATAGATCGACCTCCTGTGTACGGCGCAAAATCACGCAGTTTCAGGTCTCGTCGTACGAGTCTACGTACTTCGCGGCCGACACCCGTGAGCTTGGCCGTGAGCAGGTCGAACTACCTCAAATTCTGGCGCCCGAGGCCGGCCGACGCCCGCACACGCCACAAGGACCGGTCCTCGAGAGGATCGGTCCTTGTGAAGGTGAGGACTAGCTAACTACTTCCAGCAAATTCCGCATGCGATGGGGGAGCTCTGCGATTGGGCTGGTGGAGCCGTAACGGCGACGCCGATTCCGAAAACGGTCGCGATCGCGAAGATTCCTGCGATGAGTCGCTTCATGGCTGATCCTTTTTGTCGTCTACGGTTCTAGCTTGTCCTCACGACGATCAACCGCTTACGGGGGGAGTGGCGGTTCACCGGCGTGTGTCTATGAAAACCTACCGGGACCACCTTGTGCCATCTCCTTGGCCGGACTTGTCCTATTCCGGCCAATGTGAATCAAAGTCTTGCTTTGTATCGGAAAACCGTGTATAGGCAGGCCTAGAGCCAGCCGCGCTCCACGGCTCGCACGCCGGCCTGGAATCGGCTCGTCGCGCCAAGGCGCTCGAAGACTTGGGCGACGTAGCGGCGAAAAGTGCGTTCGCTGACCGCCAGTCGCCGCGCAGCGGCATCGTCGGCCAACCCTAGACTCATCGCCCTAATGACCTCGAGCTCAAGCTCGGTTGGACGGCCACTGGCCGCGCCGAGATCGATATCGCGCAGGTTGCGGCCGCTGCGAAAGATGCCGCGGGCGAGGTGACGCAAACCACTGACGAGTGCCGGTTCGCCGGTAATGATGGCGCCTTCACTGCGGTGGCCGCGAACGATCGGCACGACCGCGCGCGCCGCATCGGATACGATAATCCGGTAGGGCACCGCATCGGCGAACTGAAACTCGGCGCCATGGTTTTGCATGGTCTCGGTGTAGTCGCGGACCCGGGGCAGCTGCGCGAACTCGAGCGGATAGACGATCCGGAGCCGGACACCGCGATCGACGAGCTCACGATCGGTTCGTTGCGCCGATACAAACGCTTCCTCGGACGGCGCGTCGCCGGAGTGCAGACTGAGCAGTTCGTGACGGGTGCGTTGCGCGATCTGAACAAGCTTGTTCTGTAATAGCGGCAGGTCGACGACCTTCTGCACGCGCAGGCGATGATCGGGCTCGTCGTCGACAAGCAGACGATCAAGGGCCACCCGTCCGCCGAGAACTTCGTCCTGTTGACGGGTCGCACGCTCACGGTGACGGCTCAGCTCACGTACTGCCGCGTGGGCGTCGGAGTTAGCCGAGCGATAGCGAGCGCTCTCGAGAGCCCAACGATGAAGATCCGACATCGACTGCGAGCGTGCCGAACTCGCGGACGCAACAGGGCTCATCGGACACCACCCATCGACGAGGAGCAATAGTGTATTCAACCTGCGAGTATACCGGTTGACCATGGCCGATGTAACCAGATACCTCCGGCGACGGGCCTGTATACCGACGCACGCTGACTACTTCGTCCGACGCTACCGCTAAAAACGCTAGATTTCCGCCGAACCCGGTGCGAATTCGCCGCGTTCAATCCAATGCGAGGGTCGTACCAGTGCCGGCGAAATCTCGGTGCTGGCGTCGCCTGCCGCTGCGTTGAGCTGAGGCTGGGTCAAAAATATCGCCCCGCGGAGATCTGACCCGCGTAGATCGGCGTCGCGCAGGTCCGCGCCGAGGAGGTCCACGTGGCGCAGATCACTCCTGCGGAGGTCGGCGCCAATGAGGTAGGCGTTACGTAGATCGGCAGCGCGCAGGTCCATGCCGCGGAGGTCGGCGGCCATCAGATCTGCACCAGGATGGACCTTGCGCGGTACGACGTTGGAGAGGCGCCGCCGGACCGTACGTCGATACGCCGCGCTCGCACTGCGCAGCAGGGGCGAGACCCGAGCACGTAGCGCCGTGACGTCGAGCGCGAGTAGTCGTTCGGGCGGATCGGCCGTGTGCGCGACCGTCTCGTCGTACGCCGCCGCCAACGCACCGTCGGGCGAGACTCTGCGCGCGTCGTGTAGATAGAAGAGCATCTCGTGCAGTTGACGCATGACCGGTAGCGCGGCGTACATCGAGTGTTCGATCTCGGGAGCATCGCGCCAGGAAACACCGGCGAACGTCACCTGCGAGACCTGCTGCCCGGCGCCGAAACAGTCGAAGACCGTGCAGCCCTTCCATCCCGTGGGGCGCAGGCGCGCATGAATAGCGCAGCCAAAATCCTCTTGCAAGTTGTGGCACGGTTCGCCGGCCGGCTTGTCGACGGGGAAGTCGGCGGACTCATCCAGTCGCAGTGCAACACAGCACAGGCCAAAACAGCTTCCGCAGTCAGCGACGAGGCTCGGTGGCGTAACGGCATCCTGCGCCATCGGTGTCTCCGCTCATTGTTGCTTGACGGTCGTGGTTGCGCGACGATCTTGAGTCCATACCCCATTCTCCGTGACTCACGTCAGTTGAAGTCGACCATGGGGACCGATGGGTGAGTGCCCAGCCACGCGTCCCCTAACCGGGCAATTGTCGCGTCGATAGACCGCCGCTGCGCGCGGCAGTCTATCCAGGTCCGGTATAGACCGGACAGATCGTCCAGCACATGCCGATCGTCGTGGTGCAGGTGATGTCGCCAGAAGATGATGTCCTGCGCGGTGAGAACCGCCGGCGTCGAGCCGTTCCGTAGCAACACGTAGCGAGCGGTGGTGAGTGCACAGAACGCACCAAATGGCGTGGCGTCGTAGCCGTGCCGACCGAGATAGGTCGCGATGGCCGCGTCGATCTCCGCCTTGTCGGCGAACCGTAGGTTCGCAAATAGCTCCCGGTCGCGAACATCAGCGACCGGACTACGCACCACGACATCCAGGCAGGACTCGGGGGCGGCGTTGCTCAGAAGCGCGGAACATGCGGCGTGAAGGAGTTCTTCGGGTACCCGTGCGGGGCGATTCACGGTGAGGAGCACCCCGGCGCGGCGACCGAGTCGATCGGCCGCGCGGACGTCGAGGTCGTAGAAGCTGGACGCAGTCACCCGGCGACCATACCTGCCGCTTACGTCCAGATCGCGAGCTCACCGCCGGGGCAACTGATTATTTTCAGACCCTTCGGCCCGTCAAGTTCCCAACCTTCGTAGTTATCTTCCGGCAGGGCTCTGATCCGCGCTTTGTTCGCAAACGTGATCGCGAGTATGCCGTCCGTACTCGCGACCGCACCCCGCACTGGTCCAGCCCGGAGTAGCGCAATCAGATGTGCGGCCGCGTCACCTGCCTGCGAGTCCCCGCGCCAGAGCTGGCCGGCCTGGTGCGCATCATCGTGATCGGCGCTGGGCCACACATGTCCTGTGCCGTGCGTGATTTCGATATTGGCGAGCCGGATTTCGAACTCCCGGTTCGTCCGTTCATAGCTCTCGAAGTGCAACGTCGTACCGGGTGAGTAACTCAGGCTCACTCGCAACAGATGAGCGCCGCGGGCGAATCCGAGCTGTTTGTTGGCGTATGAGACATCTTGAGTGCTTGCCCTCATACGGCCTATTGAACCCCTTCTACCAGCGATCGTCGCGGGGGGTAGCCCGTCGGTACGAGCGGCCCGGGCTAACGCGCAAAGGTTGACATAGCGCCGATGACGACGGTGGCGTCAAGTTCGGTCGATCGTACGACGCGTGCCTGCATGCCACTGGCGCGTACGAGGTCGGCTGTCCGTGGTGCCTGCTGTCTGCTGGTCTCGATGATGAGCGATCCGCCAGGAGCCAGCCACTCTGGTGCTCCGCCTGCGATCCGGCGCTGCATGTCGAGCCCGTCGGGCCCGCCATCCAGTGCCACCATCGGCTCGTAGAGGCGAGCCTCAGGCGGCATCGTGCTGATCGAGTCGGTGGGGACGTACGGCGCATTCGCGGTGATGAGGTTGACGCGGCCGCGCAAGGTGACCGGCAGCGGTTCGTACAAGTCGCCCAGAAGCACTTGTCCGTCTGGACCGCAGTTGCGTCGGGCGCAGCGGACGGCGGCGGCGTGGTTGTCCACGGCGCGGAGGTCGATGCGGGGTTGCCGCTTCAGGAGTACCGCGCCGATTGCGCCTGAGCCACAGCAAATATCGACGACGACGTCGTGTGGCGTTATCAGCGCGATGGCCTCCTGGACGAGCAGCGCAGTGCGTCGACGGGGCACGAACACTCCTGAGTCGACCAAGATTCGCAGACCGCAGAATTCCGCCCAGCCCAGCACGACCTCCAGCGGCGCGCCCGACTCGCGGCTAGCGAGCATGGCCACCAGGTCGGCCGGCGTCCCAGCCTCGGCTAGCAGCATCTGCGCCTCCTCCTCAGCGAAGACGCAGCCAGCCGCGCGCAGTCGCGCGGTGACGACCTCCTCGCTGAGTGGAACTGATGACAAGTAGGGCCCTCCACAATTGTTGAAGGAATCATCGCATTGTCCCCGGCGCTAACGCGACTTCATTCTTTTTGCGTTCGTTATGGCGAGACCGGCCTCTTTGACTCCAGCATGCGAGCCTCGGTCGCGGTGGCCCCCGCGGGCGTAGTTCGCAACAATGCAATGGCGATTGATCCGAACGTGAGAAGCAGCGCCGCTACGCCGACGAGGGTCGCCACCGGACCGCCCAAGAAGGTGCTGAGCACGAAGACGAGCGCCGCGACCGGGACCCAGATCGGGACCGACTGCGACATCCGCATTCCTAGCGTAAGCAGGAGAACCCCGACGGTCAGCCCCACGAGGAACGCCCAGAGCAGCACGCTGCCCACGATGTAGCTGTCTTCGGCGGTAGTCATCTTTTGTGCCGCGTCCAGAGGAAGACCGCCGGACACTGCCGAACCGAGTACACCGAAGTACAACGCGAAATGCCCGACGCCGATTACCAAACCGACGGCCATAAGGATGGAACCGATCGACGTCAGACGACGGCCGCGATCCTGCGCGCTTTGAGCGGTCGCCAGAATACCTGGCAGCCATAGGATCGGTCCCGCGATCGCCAGAATGGCGGCGAACAGCCACAGCGACGGGCTGCTGGATACCATCGCAAGCATGGCGGCGAAACTGTCGTCGGCCGGATGATTCACGAGCGGCAGGATGTTGCCAACGGCCAGCGCCACTGCCCCGGTCAGCATGCTGCCGGCGGCAATATTTCGGGTGAGCCACGGAATGTACATCGAAGTCTCCTTCAGCGGTTGTTGGAGTCTCAGCGTCACTCCGGAACCGGTTCGGTCGCGTCCTCCGCTAGGGCCAACTTCTGGTGCGGGTGTCCGCCAAAGGGAGGACGACGACGGGGCCCGACCGATCTAAGATCATGGACATGCGCACGCGTGTTGCTGCATGGCGGCAACTGAGGCTCGGCGGGCTACTCGGCCCCGACATCGCGCTGGGCGTATTCATGCTGGCGATCGCATTTACCTCGACACTGGCCGGCAAGCCGGACGAAGGGCCACTCATAGTCACCGTCCCGACTGCCGTCGTCATGACCTGTTCGTTGGCCTGGCGACGTCGGTTCCCGCTCGTACCGGCCTTCGCATGTGCGGCCGCGGATCTCTTTCAAACGTCGCTGGCACAGGCTCCGGGATCGCAATGGTCCCTGGCGGCTCTGGTCATCGCGATGTACTCGACGGCGTCGTACTGCTCCGAGCAATGGGCAGCGCTGGCCGGCGCGGTCCTGGTGGCCTCGCTCCTCGTCGGCGAATGGCTTGTGCGCGGACCGGACTATTTGTTTATCGTGCTGGTGTTTGGCGGCGTCTGGCTGCTAGGACGAGCGGGGAGGGTCTGGCGCGAGCGCATCGTCTACATGCACCAACACGGACAGGATGCTGCGCGCCTTGCCGTTGCCCAGGAGCGGCTTCGAATTTCCCGTGAGCTTCACGATGTGCTGGGACACAGCATGAGCGTGATTGCGGTGCAGGCCGACGCTGCCGGCGCTGCCCTAGAAAGCGAGCCCGATCTGGCGAAGGAGCCGGTCAACGTTATCCACTCGACAGCCCGTGGCTCGCTGGCCGAGATTCGCGCAATGGTCGACATGCTGCGGTACGACGACGATGGGACTGGCGCCGAGGATATTCCGGCCATGGCGCCAGGTTTGTTCGATGTGGATGCGTTATTGGACCGCACCGAGACTAACGGGCTCCCGGTGACAAGGTCGATCGAAAGTGATCTTCTCGTTCCGTCCCCGGCGTACGGTCTGACGATCTATCGCGTCGTGCAGGAGTCGTTGACAAACGTCATGAAACACGCGGGAATGGTGTCGACTCATGTCGCCGTACGGCGCGATGGGACCGACGTGGTCGTGGAGATCGGGAACTCGCCCGGCACGGAATGTACAGCGCAGCAGGGCATCGGCTACGGGCTACGCGGGCTGCGTGAGCGACTAGAACTGCTCGGCGGCAGCATGACTGCCGGTCCACGCGCCGACGGTGGGTTTGCCGTCATAGCGCGGCTTCCCGCCGAGCGAGCTGGCGATCCCAAGAGCCCGAGTCCAGCATGATTAGGATTCTTCTCGTCGATGACCAACAGCTTATTCGCGACGCTTTCAAGCTGATGCTCAACCTCGAACCGGATCTCACGGTGGTGGGTGAGGCTGGCGACGGCAAGGCGGCGCTGGCGTTGACCTCCGCGTTGCGGCCGGACGTCGTGCTTCTCGACATCCGGATGCCGGTCATGGACGGCCTCGAAACGACACGGCGGCTGACGGCAGCGCACACCACATCAGCAATCCTCGTGCTGACAACGTTTGACTCCGACGAGTACGTGTACCAGGCGCTGCGCGATGGCGCGCGCGGATTCCTGTTGAAAGACGCGCCGCGTGACCAACTCGTGCACGCGGTGCGAGTCGTCGCCGGCGGCGAGTCGCTGCTCGCACCGGCAATCACGCGGCGGCTCATCGAACGTTTCGTGCAACATCCGGCATTCGAACGCGACCAGACGCCCGAGTTACAGAGGCTGACGGCTCGCGAGCAGACCGTGCTGCGGCTCCTCGCAGACGGGAAGTCGAACAGCGAGATCGCCAGCGAGCTGGTCCTTGGCGAAACGACGGTAAAGACACATGTAGCCAGGATCCTCGGAAAACTAGGCGTCCGTGATCGCGTTCAAGCGGTCATTGCCGCCTACGAATCCGGCTTCGTGCAATTGCGTCCTCGTCGGCCGGTCAAAGGGCGACCGGACCAAGCAATGCATTAGCCCACGCTCCATGCACCGACTCGTCGTCGCTTGGGTGGAATAGTCCAGCAACCACGTCTCGGTAGAGCCGCGCCAACTCGTTCGAATTGAAGTACGACGAACCACCGGACGCGCGAATCGACTTCTCTACGACGGACAACGCGACCTCGGTAGCGCGAGACTTCACCGCGGACAGTTGGGGCATCCATCGCGGTCCACGATCGACGAGGTTGTCGATGTCGTGGGCGACAGCCGCGATCTGGGGAAATATCCCGTCGAGCGAGATCGCCGCATCGGCCAGTCGCCAACGAATGTCAGGGTCGTTGGAGTACGGCGCACCCTTGTTCTTGAACGACGTACGGTGGCGCACCGTCTCGACGGCTAGGTCGAGTGCCCGCTGCGCGATCCCGGTGTACACCGAAGCAAGCAGAATCTCAAAGCTGGCGAAGATGCCAAATACGAATGGATCCATCGTCGGGCCCGGAGCGAGCCGTCGCGCAATCCGGTTTGCCGGCGCGTGCGCGCCGTCGAGGATCGTCGTACACGACTGCGAGGCGCGCATGCCCAGCGTGTCCCAGTCCTGCTTGATCTCAAACCCACCGCCGTCGCGGGTGATGAAACCGAACACCGACTGAGGCCCATCGTCGCCGCTGGTGTCAGCGCCGAACGTGCCAAGCCGCGTCCAGGCAGGGGAGAGGGACGTGAAGATTTTGGTGCCATAGAAGGAGAAGCCGCCGTCGCCGTCGGGACGCGCCTCGCTTTGCGAGCCGAACAGGACGAGATCATTGCCTGGCTCGGAAATGCCGAACGCGAAGATCTCGCCGGCGGCTGCCTCCTCGAGGATGAAGTCGGCAGAGTGATCGCCACGAGCGTTGACTGCGCGTGCGACGGCGGTCCACACGTGGTGCATATTGACCGCCAATGCCGTCGCCGGCGCGGCGCCGGCGAGCCGCATCTGCTCATGGGTCAGCTGCTCGAGGGTGAGTCCGCGGCCACCGAATTCGGTGGGCACAAGAGCGGTGAGATAACCGGTCTCAATGAGTTCGGCGAGATCTTCGTCGAAGAATGCATTGTCTCGGTCGTAGTCGGCGGCCCGGCCGCGAATGCGTTCAAGTAGGTCGTCGGTGAGGATCTGATTCATCTGGTAACCCCTCGTCAAGGTGCGCTGAAACTGCTCGGGCAGTGTTCTCGTTGATTATCGCCGTACTAGGCGGATGTGGCGCGGGGGACTAGCGCGTCAGCGGGCGATCCGCTTAGCGACGCCGTCCAGCAGACAGGCGAGCCCAAAGCGCATGGACACGTGAGGTTCGCCCACCGATGACATGGACTCCCCGACCCGCGTTGAGATATGCAGGTCCAGTCCGCGCGCGGACTCGGATAAGACTGGCTCGCTCAGTCGCCACCATTCATCGTCGGTGAGCGCGCTGTTGGCGCGGATGCGGTCTAGGCTGATCCGCCACCGCGCCGCAGACGCCGATATGCCTATCACCGTGGTGATCAAATGGTCCATCTCTTGGTCGGTAAGGCCGATACCGTCGACCGCTGCTAGCTCATCCTCATACTTGAGGCACACTCCGGGACCGAGGATCGGCCGCCCGGGGGGCGCCTCGACCGTCCACGGATGCGCGAGTGCATGCTCCCAGTTGCGTTCGGAGACGTACTCCATCGCGGCGCGCCAGTCGGGTTTGTCGCGGGGCTTGGGTCGGCCGGCGTACGTCGTGGCTGCGACCGAGTCCAGCATCAGTTCAAGGAGCTCAGGCCGGCCAGGGACGTAGCTGTAAAGCGTCATCGGTGCGACCCCCACCGCCTCGGCGACCCGGCGCATCGTCACCCCATCGAGTCGTTCCTCGTCTCCAATCCTGACTCCCGCTGCGGTGATCGCCGCCAGCGTCACGCCGGACCGGCCGACGGACGTCGCCGGCGACCACAGCAGCTCCGTGAGGGCTGCCGGATCGGCCGTGCGAGTGGATTTTCGGGGCATCGGAACAAACTCGATTCGTTGTGCGTTGGACGCCGTGCCAGATAACCGTACAACGTACGATAGGACGCGATGTCGAACAGTCCACGCACCACCGCCAACGCCTTCCGCCAAGAAGACAGCGCCCTGCACCAAGAAGTAACCCGCGAGCAGAACACCCTTGACCGACTCTTTGCCCGTCGAGAGATCTTGCTCGATGAAGTCCGATCGCAACTACAGCAGGCGGGTATCGACGACAGCCCCGAGGCCGCGGCGCGGATTACCGGGCTCGTACGACGCAGAACGGAGTTGGACCGCGCGGACAGCGGTTTGTGTTTTGGCCGGATCGAGGAGCTCAACGGCGTCCGCCTTCACATCGGTCGGGTTGGCCTGCCGGGGGAGGACGATTCGGCGGATCCGTTGCTGGTGGACTGGCGGGCACCCATCGCGCGCAAGTTCTACACCGCGACCGCGGCCCGCCCTCAAGGACTTCGCAGCCGTCGTCATATCCGCACCGAGGGTCGCGCGGTTCTGGGCGTCGATGACGAAGCATTCGATCGTCACGATCGCGGTGGCGACTTGGTCGGCGAAGCGGCGCTGTTAGAGGCGCTCGATGCTCGACGAACTGGCGCGATGGGCGATGTCGTCGCGACCCTGCAAAGCGAGCAGGATGAGGTGATCAGGGCGCCACACGGCGGCTGCCTCGTCGTACAGGGCGGCCCCGGGACCGGCAAGACCGCAGTCGCGCTGCATCGCGCGGCGTACCTGCTGTTCACTTATCCGCAGTTGGCTGAACGCGGCGTTCTCGTAGTCGGACCGTCGCCGACATTCCTGCGGTATATCGAGCAAGTGCTGCCGTCACTTGGCGAAACGCAAGTCGTCGCCAGCACCGTTGACCGGTTGCTGCCTGGCGTCGATGCGAAATGGTCCGATGACGCGCAGGTCGCGAAGATCAAGGGTCGCGCGGTGTGGGCAGTCATCCTCCGGCGCGTCGTGGAGGCGCGCAGCCCCGTTCTCACGACGGTCGAGGTGCATCACGGTGAGGATCTGGTGTCCCTCGACCAGGAGCAGGTCGCCGAAGCTTTAGCGGCTGCGCGAGCCGCGGGTACCAGCCACTACGACGCGCGTGCCGCATTCCGGCTCCGCATGATCGACCTCTTGACGAGACAGGTGGTCGAGCACAGCAAGCAGATGCTCAGCACGGTCGAGGCCGGCTTTGAAGACGTGCTGAGCAGGGTAGACGCGGCGATGGCACGTGGGAATGACGCCCTCCCGTCGCGAGTCGACAGCGATGGTGTGGACGTCGACGGCGTCGCGACCGCCGCCGATATCTCGGCTCTTCGTCAGGACCTCGCTCACTCAGGGGAGGTAAGCGCAGCGCTCGACCAGTTGTGGCCCGTCCTCGAGCCGACGCGAGTGCTCGCTGAACTGCTGTCGTCGCCAGCCCTTCTCGCGGAGTACGCGCCCGAACTGACTCCGGATCAGAGAAGTGCGATCCAGAAGGAAAATACGTCGGACTGGTCGGAGCAGGATGTCGCGCTGTTGGACGAGGTAGCCGACTTGGTCGGTACGCCGTCCGCAGTTGACACCGTCGGTGACTCGGAGACGCTCTCGGATCGAGCGATGGCCGACCGCACTTGGACGTATGGGCACGTTGTCGTCGACGAGGCTCAGGAACTGTCCGCGATGCAATGGCGGATGCTGGTACGCCGATGCCCGACCCGCTCCTTCACCGTCGTCGGTGACGTCAACCAGACCGAGTCGCCGGGCGGCTCGGCAAGTTGGGACACGGCCCTCGAACCGTCGTTCGGGCGCCGTTTCAGACGTGGCGAACTTACGATCTGCTACCGCACGCCGCACGAGATCATGGAACGGACTGGTCCGGTACTCGCCGCAGCGGGCAGCACGGTCGCGCCACCTCGCGCCGTGCGCTCCAACGGGGTGCAGCCGTGGCGACGCTTCGTCAGCGAGGTAAGCCTAAGAGCGGACACCATTGGCGCGGTCCGGGAGATGGCCGACCGTTACCGCGGCGGGCAGATCGCCGTGATAGGTGCAGACTCGACCTGTTCGCAACTGCGCGATTTCCCCGAAGACGTGGATGCTGAAGTCGCGATCTTGACCCCGGCCGAATCAAAGGGGCTGGAGTTCGATGCCGTCCTGATCGTCGAGCCGCACGCTGTCATCGCGCAGCGACGGGGTTGGAACGCGCTGTACGTCGCGATGACGCGATGCACTCAGGAGCTCGGCGTACTTTCCAGCAGGCCCGGGCCGGACGAGTTGTCCTGGTCGTAACCTCGCGGCGTCGGGACCAGCCTCATGGTGCCCCCGGTATCTACGCGTGGGAGTGGCGGCCGTCGCCGCTGATTCTGAGTCATTCTCGGAAAAGTCTTGAGACTTCTTCGGGATTTAGGGAACCTGGTCGAGAACCCTGTGCGTCCGTTATGTTGCACGGCCTGAATTTACGACTTAAACCACAAACTCGGACATCCACACCTGCGAGGGGAACATCATGGACTACTTCGACATCGACGGAAATGGCGTTGCAGACTCGGTTGGTTATGACACCAACGGCGACGGGGTCGATGACTACTACGAAATCGACACCAACGGCGACCAGTACGCCGATACGGTCGTCACCGACTACAACCAGGACGGCATCGCCGACGGGACGCAAGCGTCGTACGCCGATCCTGCTGCTCCCGGTGACAGCACCTACTACGCCGAAGGCGATGTCACGCCCGCTGGCGGCACCAACTACGACAGCGACGGCGACGGGGTTGCCGACCAGGTCGGCTATGACACCAACGGCGACGGCATTGACGACGTCTACAACATCGACACCGATGGTGACCAGTACACCGATACGACGGTGACCGACTACAACCAGGACGGCATCGCCGACTCTGGTTCGGCCACGCCGTACGCCAACCAGTACGAAGGCGGCAACTCCGCCTCGACCGCTCCGTCCGCCAGCGCCGCCCCTGCGACCGGCTCCGACGGCGGGACCTACTACGACAGCGATGGCGACGGGGTTGCCGACCAGATCGGCTATGACACCAACGGCGACGGCATCGATGACGTCTACGAGATCGACACCGACGGCGACCAGTACACCGACACCGTGGTTACCGACTACGACCAGAACGGCTACGCCGACAGCTAAACACCTCGCACCAAAAGTTGGGACCCGGCCGAGCCTGGCTGGGTCCCAACTTTTGTGTCTGGATGGTGCTTCTGTGGTTTCTTGTCCCAGCGTCAGAGACTTCCCGTCAATGACGCGCGCTGGCTAATCTCGATGTGGTTGCCATCCGGATCGCAGACAAACGCAAAACGCACCGTGTCGCCGAGCACGCGCGGTTCGCCGACGGGACTACCGCCTCTGGCGATGATCCCGTCGTACTCGGCGAGCGAGATCCATGTGACGGAGTCTAAGACCCCGTCTACGTCCTCGTCCGGTAGTGCAGGTGGACCACGCCGTTACCAAACCGGCGTACGTCAAGCAACTCGAACTCGGCTCGGAAATCGTTTGGCAGCGCTGGTTTGCCTGCCCCAACAGAGATAGGGGACAGCAGCAGGTGGCATTCGTCGACGAGCCCTGCCTTGAGGGCTTGACTCGCTAAATTGGGTCCTCCGACGCTGATGTCTCGTTGTGCCGTGTCTTTCAACTTCTGAACCGCGGACAGGTCGAACGTCCGCGTGATCCTGGTATTCGCACTGGATGCCGCCTGCAGCGTCGACGAGTAGACGATCTTGTCGGCGGCGCGCCAGATCCGCGCGTAGTCCACCGCGAACGGTGCGAGGTCGGCGTCCTCGAACGTCTCCCACGCGACCATGACCTCATACATGCGCCGCCCATAGAGGTAGGTGCCGACGGAGCGTTCGAGGTCGTTGACGTAGGTGTGTACCTCTTCGTCGGGCATACTCCAGTCGAAGTTACCGGTTGAGTCTTCGATGAATCCGTCGAGCGACGTGATCGCGCTGAAGATCAGTTTGGCCATGAGTCGGTGTCCTTGTCAGGCTCGCTTTAGTAATGCCGGCGTGCCGTAAGGATAGGCTTCAGACCAAACCTATCGGCGCACCGGCGATCGTGGAGCTGATGCGCACTATGACGAATTGAGGCACCCGTGAAGTTTGAGCTCCGGACCTACCGTGCATCCGACGGCAAGATGCCCGCCCTGCTGGCGCGGTTCACCGACCACACGCTGGCTATCTTTGCGCGGCACGGAATGCATAGCGTTGGCTACTGGTTGCGCGAGGACGACCCGTCGGTGCTGGTCTATCTTCTTTGGCACGAAGGCGATCCGGCCAAGAATTGGTCCGACTTCAAAGTCGATCCGGACTGGGTGGCTGCGAGGTCGGCTTCCGAGGTCGACGGCTCGTTGACGGCCTCGATTGAGGCAACCTTCCTCGATCCTGTCGAGGCACTCGCCGTCGGCGACCTCCCGACGAAGTAGTCGGTTCGACGGCTAGTCGTTGCGTGCTGTCTCGGGTCCGGTCATCCGCTTGAGCAGCGGCAACGTCGAGGCGATCACGGCGAGTGAGATGACGACCCCGACGCCGACGAGTAGGTAGTACGACGTACCAGGCGGCTGCAGGGTTTGGCCCATCTGCGCGCGGAGGAACAGGAAGGCGGTCAGGAATCCAGCGCTCGCTGCGATTAGCGCCGAGAGCAACAGCGGTACGACGGCCTCGAGAGCCACGATGCGACGAAGTAGCGCGAGCGGGGTGCCCGTGAGGCGCAAGAGACTGAACGGACGCTTGCGATCAGCGAGTCCGCCGGCGACGCTCACCGCGAGACTGCACCCTGCGATGGGCAAGCTCATGAGTAGTACGACGTTGGCCAACTGTTGATAGTCGTTGAGCATCTTCGAGGCCCGCGCCTTGAACTCTTCTAGGGTTTGCGGAGGAAACGCGGTGTTCTCGCGGAACTCAAGGGTCAGTATGGTGCGCGCCCGCTCGACGGCAGCACTCGTCCCGTCAGTCCCGACCGCGATCGTGCTGATCGGGAGACTCTGCAGCTGCGAAACCGACAGCCCCGCATCGGGCCACACGGTGTCGGCCATGGTGGATCCTTGCTCGACGACCGCGCCACCGTAGTTGGTATCTATCTTCACCGTTTCCGCCCCCGCCGGGCAACGTCCGAAGGCCGGCGTACCGGCGAGTTGAGCGCACGAGACGACACTTGTCCCGGGCCCTGGTTGCGCGCTTGCAACACGACGAAGGACCGATACCCCCGTCGCACCGGGGATCCCGGCCAGATCGTCCAGGAGAGCGGGCGGAACAGACGTGGCGAGAGCGTCGGGATCCGCGGAGCTGAACCGGTACACAAGCGTGCCCGCCGATGCGGTCGATCCAATCTTGTCTGCAGCGCCAGCAGCATTGTTCGAAACGATGGTCGAGATCACGCCGATGATCAAGCTGCCGACGAACAGCGCGATAACGAGTCCACTGATCGCACGAAATCCCGCCTGGGGGTTATCGGCCAGTCTGCGCCCGGCGATCAGATTTGCCGGACGTTGGGCGCGCCTTGCCATGAGTCGGGCGCCGACCATCGTGACCCACGGTCCGGCGATCACGAGACCGGCCATGATCACCAGAATGCTCGACAGGTACGCCGCAACCTGTGCGCCAGTGTCTTTGCTCGCGCCGATATCCGTGAAGTATGCGAAATACCCAAGAGCGGCAATGCCGATGATCAGAGGTATCACCCGCCACGCGCGCGGCGGACGCGGTGTCGCGCGCCGCGTGACGCCAAGCGGGGAAATGTTGACCCTTCGCAAGGCGATGCGGGACGCGATCGCAGCTGCGGCTGGAATGCCGATCACGGTCAGCGCTATGTCGGTGACTGTCAACGACAGATCGCTGGTGTAGAAGGTAGTCCCGGTGAACGGAATCGACGCCAGCATCGGTCGGAAGGCGTAGAACAGCCCGAGGCCCAGCAGTACACCGGCCGCGGCCGCGATGCACGACTCGACCGTCGAGATGACGGAGATCTGCCTCGGAGTGGCGCCGATGAGCCGCATTGCGGCGAAGCGCTGCTCTCGTCGTGCCGCGGACAAGCGGGTCGCGCCGCCGATGAAGATCAGCACCGGAAACAGCAAGGTGACGGCGACGACCGACAGAATGAGCGTGATGCCGTTGGAGTCGATGCCTACGAGGGCGGCGCATCCTCCATCGCATTCGGCCGGAGTGGTCGTGCTGATGCTGGAGACCTGTCGTGCATGGCCGCTCTGGGACAGGTCCGCAGCGCTATGACCGATGATGATGATGAGAGAGTCCGGTGAGGGCAGCCCAGTCGCCCCGATCGTGCCGATCTGTTTCCCCGGATATCGGTCGCCTAGCTGATCCGCCGGGGTAGCCGCCAACAGTTCGGCCAAGGCCGGCGAGGCGTAGAATTCGCCGGCCTCAGGGAGCGCTTTGATGCCTGGAGGAATAGGGGAGTCCGGACCGGTGGCTGCAAGATCGACTCGGCCAATCAGCTGGCCCTGGTAATAGTCCGGCTGCAGCTCCCACCACAACGGATCGGTCGTCGACTCCGACTGCGCTGCCTGCGCGACGAAACCGGTCTCCAGCCACGCGTATCGATCGTTCTGGGTGTGGACTGCATTGAGGCTTGCGATCGTGGTGAGCAGTAGGCCCGCACCGATAGCGACGGCGATGGCGATGAGCGCTAGCCGGGCGATAGCCTCGCGCCCACCGGTCATCGTCAGTCGTGCGCCGAGCCGGATCACCGGCGGGCCTGGTCGATGGCGGCGGCCTTGCCGTCCCGGACGTTAATCTCGCGGTCGGCGTACGCGGCGACCCGTGGATCATGCGTGACGAGTACGACGGTCGTGCCCTGGTCGCGCGCGGCACCAACCATGAGCTCCATGACCTGTTCGCCGGTGAGTGAGTCGAGTGACCCGGTCGGCTCGTCCGCGAACAACACCTCGGGCGCAGCGACGAGTCCGCGGGCAAGCGCCACTCGTTGAGCTTCTCCGCCGGACAGCTCGCCGGAGCGTCGCCGTTCCATGCCGCGCAGACCGAGCCGCTCGAACCACGGGCGAGCGCGGCGCAATGCTTCGGTACGCCGTACACCGCTGAGCAACAGCGGCAGCGCGACGTTTTCCTCTGTCGTCAGTTCCGGGACGAGCTGCCCAAACTGGAAGACAAAGCCGAACCGATCTCGTCGTACGGCGCTTCGTTCGTTCTCGGTCATAGTGTCGAGACGTCGGCCGGCGAACACAATCTCGCCGCTATCGGGTGTGAGAATGCCTGCCAGACAATGCAACAAGGTCGACTTTCCCGACCCGCTCGGCCCCATCACCGCCACGATCTCGCCCCGAGAGATCGAGACACTGGCACCTCGTAGCGCGGGCGTCTGCCCAAACGACAAACAGATCTCACGAGCCTCAAGCGCGGTATCCGACCTTGTTGCTAAATCAGATGCGGGCACGACGGTCATAGCTTGATCTCCTTGGCGAGTTGATCCAGGCGAGCCGTGGTGAGCTCGATCCACCGCAGGTCAGCCTCGAGGTGAAACAGTCCGTGGTCGGCGAGCAGTGCGTCGACCATGCCGCCAGTACGCCGTAGGTCAGTCAACTCCCGCATTCGCTGCATGTGCGCGGCGCGTTGTGTGTCGAGATAGTTCTCGGCGTCGCGGCCGGACATCAGCGCCAGGACGACCTTCACAAATAACACGGTCTGCAGATGCGGTTCGGGCGCGACGGGCTCGGCCAACCACGTCTCGACTTCGCTGACGCCCTGCTCGGTAATGACGTAGCGCTTGCGGTCCGGGCCGCCGCCCGGTTCGGCGTCGGCGGCGATCACCTTGCCATCACGGGCCAGCCGGCCCAAGGTCGCGTAGACCTGCCCGAACGGCAGTGGCTTGCCGCGCCCGAAGAAGGTGTCGTAGTCGCGTTTGAGGTCGTAGCCATGGCTCGGCTCGCGTTCGAGTAGGCCCAGAATCGCTAAGGGAACCGTCATGCATCGAGACTCTACACTGAGAGTATACGTTCGGGAAGTAGTCCGATGAATCCGATGCGTCCGGCCGCGGGCTAGGGTCGGAGCATGCCTTCTGAACTCCTTGCCGCGCTGCGGGCGGCGCTATCTGCCGACCGGATAGTTCTTGATCCCGACATCATCGAGAGCTATCGCGCGGACGACGCCGAATGGGCACCATCCGGCATACCGGCCGTCGTCGTACGAGCCACTAACACCGCCGAGGTGCAGGCGGTCGTGCAAGCGTGCATCGCCTGTCGTACACCGGTAGTGGCACGCGGCGCGGGTACCGGCTTGTCTGGTGGCGCCAACGCGATCGATGGCTGCGTCGTACTCTCGCTTGAGCGGATGAACAACGTACTCGAGATCAATCCGCTTGAACGGCTCGCCGTCGCACAACCCGGCGTGGTGAATGACGACCTGCGGGCGGCCGTTGCACCCCATGGACTCTGGTACCCGCCGGACCCTGCCAGCGCGCCGTGGTCGACCATCGGAGGCAACGTGGCGACCAACGCGGGCGGCCTGTGTTGCGTGAAGTACGGCGTTACCCGTGATTACGTCCTTGCGCTGGAGGTCGTGACCGGAACCGGCGAGATCGTGCGCCTGGGGCGTCGTACGGCGAAAGGTGTCGCGGGCTTCGATCTCACCGGGCTCATGGTCGGCTCGGAAGGGACGCTTGGCATCGTCACCGAGGTAACCGTCAAGCTGCGGCCGCTGCCGACCGCCTCGCGGACCGTTGCGGGCTATTTCGATTCGGTCGTCGATGCCGGACGTGCGGTGCGCGCGATCGCCGAAGCGGGCCTCACGCCGGCCGCGCTAGAACTGGTCGACCGGCATTGCCTTGAGGCGGTCGATGCGTGGAAAAACATGGGTCTGTCGGTCGATGCCAACGCGGTACTGCTTGCCCGTAGCGACGTTCCGGGTGCGGCCGGCGACGAGGAAGCAACGGCGATACTGGAATGTTGCCGACAGTCCGGCGCGACGTGGGCCGCGCAGTCAACCGACGCAGACGAGGCGGAGGCGATGTTCGCGGCGCGGCGGTTGGCCTACCCGGCGCTCGAACGGTTGGGCCCGGTGCTGACCGAGGACATCGTCGTACCGAAGGCGCACGTGCCGGAGATGCTCGCCCGCATCGAGAGGATTGCCATTCGGCACAATACGAAGATTGCCAATATCGCGCATGCCGGAGACGGAAACCTGCATCCGCTGCTGATCACTCCCGTCGGCGACGAGGACGCGCGCCGACGTGCCCAGGCGGCGTTCGAGGACATCGTTTCAGACGCACTCGACCTCGGTGGAACTGTGACGGGGGAGCACGGAGTGGGCCTGCTGAAGATGGATGGTCTACGTCGGGAGCTATCGCCTGCGGTACTGGAGATGCACCGCGCGGTGAAGGCGGCTCTGGATCCGCACGGAATCCTCAACCCCGGCAAGGTATTCACCTAGTCCAGAGACCCTACGTCGCCTTCCAGCTAACGGGCTACTGAGCCGGATCAGACGGCGCCGGCCACATGCTGGACAGCTCGGTCGCGAGCCACTTGGCGACGGCGGCGTTCACCGCGACCGGCTGCTCCTGCGCCATCCAATGGCCAGAATCCACGATCGCCTCAGTCAGGTTCGGGCAGGCACCGCGCATCGGGTCGGCGAGCGTCGAGTTGACGGTCTCGCACGTCTGGTCGTAGCGGCCGTGGAGGAACAACACTGGCATCTCAAGCCGCCCGCCATGCTTGGCCTTCTTCGAGTAGTCACCGTTCGCGCTGTGGTTCATGTACCAGGAGTCAGGGCCGAAGAACCCGTTGCGTTGCAGCGCGGCGGTGTACGCCGCGAGGTCCTGTTCGGTGATGACATCGAAGTCCTGCGGAATGTCGGGTACGGGTCCACCGCGAAACCAGCCCCCATCGCGACGGGTGGTCGCGGTCGGTGCGGGAGCGCCTACTTGGTCCGCGCGGCCCCGCCGAAAGAGTGCCTTGACGACGCCTGCGACGTCCGCGTCGAATGCCTCGCTGGCGGACTCGAAGCTCTCTTCGTAGAAGTATTGGTAGTCCCACTGTCCGGCGGGGTACTTGTCTTCGGGATAGATAGTTCTGTCGACGTAGTCGACCAGCCCGTCGAGCGTGAATCCCTGCGGTAGGTAGGGAACGCACAACGAGACGATCCCGGCGACGACCTCGGGATGATGCGCGGCGACATTCCAGACGACCGGCGAACCCCAGTCGTGCCCTATCCACACGGCCGTGTCTCGTCCGGTCGACTCGACCAACTCGAGCATGTCCGCGACGATGAGCTCTTGCCGGTAGTCGGAGTGTTCGCCGTACACGCTGGATCGTCCGTAGCCACGCATATCCGGTGCGATACAACGAAACCCGAGGGCGGCGAGTGTCGGCAGCTGATGGCGCCAGGACCGAGACAGTTCGGGCCAGCCGTGGCAGAAGATCAGCAGAGGACCCTCTTCAGGGCCGGCTTGCAGATATCCCGTCGTGTGGCGGGCGGTCTTCAGCGTGTGCTCGGTGATCGCGTTGCGCATGTCATCCCTCTCGGTACGCCGTAGGTCTCCGGAGTCTAACCACCGACGGCGCGTCGCTATCGAGTCGACGAGCGCAACTAGGCATGCCGCACCGTAGCCACGCTAGTGTGGTCGCATGCCTTTGTCTCATGTGCAGGTCACCGACGCCGTCGAGCGGTCGCAGGCCGCAATCAACGCCTCAGTGCGCGGCCTCTCAGAGCGGGACGCACATGCCCCGTCGCTACTCCCGGACTGGACACGCGGCCATCTCATCACGCACGTGTGCCGCAATGCCGATGCGATCACCCGGATCACTAGGTCGGTCCTTGGTGGTCCCGCGCAAACCGAGATGTATCCGGGCGGGCAAGAAGCACGCAATAGCGCGATCGAGGACGGTGCCGAACGACCGGTGGCGCTATTGGCTGCAGATTTGGAATATTGCGGCGCTCGAGCCATCGCTGAGTTGCGCCGGCTGACCGACGCTGCGCTCTCGGTGGAAATTCCGTGGCGGCGCCCGGTCACTGCTGCGTCATTGCCGCTGATGCGATGGCGCGAGCTGGAGATCCACCACGTGGACCTCGGGACCGGTTACACGGTCGACGATTGGGATCCTGCGTTTGTCGAAGAGACACTCGAAGCCGAGCTGCCGCTGCTGTCCGAGCGAGCCCCAGGCGTGGAAGTGCCGGACCTTCCGCCGTCCCAGATGTTGGCGTGGCTGATCGGTCGTCCGCAGTCCGACGACCTGCCGCAGCTGCCCGCATGGCCCTGACTGCACTTCGTCCTCGCGAATAGCGGGCGACTTGCTCCTTGGCTATCGAGTCTTCCGGCCGCAGCGAATAGGGGTCGTGGCGCAGCGCGCCAGGAAGATATATGCAGCCCGTGTGCTAATACTTAACTTCCTCGCGGATCGCTTATATACCTGCGATCTATTCATTACGAGTGCACGATGATACGCCCGCGAGTGCGGCTTGAGCGTTGACATGGCTAGCGCCGAGGGCTAGTGTCCTGAAACGGAATTCTAGTACGACATTTCACCTTGACCGCGGCCGATGAGCCGTGCCCGATGCTAAAGGGAAGGTTCAACGGTGCACAGTTTGAATTCACGAGCGGCTCGGTTGCTAGGAATCTTCGCAGCCACGCTTCTTCTGACCGCAGGTTGCTTTAGCGGAGCTAGTAGCAGCGACAAGACCGACAAGAATGTCAATCAGCAGAAGGACGCCGGCCCTCCGGAATCCGGCGGTGTCATGCGGATTCCGACCCCATCCGACCCGCCGTCGCTTGATCCGATTAAAGACTCGTCGTTCCAGACCATGTTTGCTATCGGTTACACCTACAGCAAGCTGGTTGACTACAAGATCGGCAAAGACGTCCCGTACGGCACAGACCAGCTCGAAGGTGATCTCGCTGAGAAGTGGGATATGTCCAAGGATGGTCTGACGTGGACTTTTCACCTTCGCAAAGGCGTGAAATGGCAAAACGTCGCGCCCGTCAGCGGCCGCGAGTTCACTTCGAAGGATGTCGCCTGCACGATCTCAGCAATTAAAGAACGAGGTCACCAGAAGGCTGACGTGAGTGCTGTGTCATCAGTGGAGACACCCGATGACTACACAGTGATCTTCCATCTGGATAGCCCTTATCCCGACCTGGCCTACAAGCTGGCGGGCAACAACCTGTGGATGCTGCCGTGTGAGGGCACGACTGGTCAGTTCAACATGGCCGAGCAGGCAATTGGCACCGGTCCCTTCATTCTGAAGCAATGGGTAAAGAGCAAGGTTCGAAACTATGTCAAGAATCCGGACTACTACGTAGCGGGGAAGCCCTACCTCGACGGCGTCGAATATGACTTCATTCCAGACACCGCAGCCGCTATTGCCGGATTCCGAACAGGCAAGCTGGACGTGGTCGCCACGATCTCGGATATGCAGACCGTAAATTCAGTGCTGAAGACAAACCCCGATGTCTATTTGTCTAAGGAGCTCGGCAGCCCTGTCTTTGTATTCATGAACATGGGCGAGAAGCCGTTTCAAGACATCCGTGTGCGTAAGGCAATTGCGATGGCAATCGATCGCGAAGGGATGATGAAAAATGTACGGCCCGGCGGCAAGCTCATGGGCCCGATTGCGAGCAGCATTCCCGGCGCGCTGTCCCAAAAGGAGTTTGGCCCGCTCGAGCCGTACGACCCGAAGAAGGCAAAAGAGTTGCTCGCCGGGGCCGGATATCCTGATGGATTTGAGACGTCGATGATGACGACCACAGGTTACGGCGAGGCGGTGGTCAACGAGGCTCAGTGGATTCAGCAAGATCTGGCGAAGATCGGCATCAAGGCCAAAATCGACGTGCAGGACTACGCGACCTACATCACCAAGAGCTGGCCGAACAAGACCTACCAGATGGGATCCGGTCTGCAGACGCCAGGGTTAACGGCCGATGACTACCTGATGAATCTGTATTACTCGACCGGACCGCGCAACTGGTACAACATCGATGACCCGAAACTAGACCAGATGATTATCGATCAGCGCAAGATTCTTGATCCCGACAAGCGCATTGCCGAACTGAAGGAGATTCAGAAGTACATCATTAGCAACGTGATGAATCCGGTAATGCTTTATCAGTATAATCAGCTCACGCTATATGCAGGTTATATCCATGACATCTACCCGCAGCCGGAGTACGGCTACCGTCACGTCATGAATATGTGGATGGACAAGACCGCGCCCACGCGCAGCGGGAAGTAGACGGAGGCGAGGCCGCGATCCAAACGACTGGGTCGCGACCTCGTACTCTTCATGAAATGCGTTATGTTGCATCGTCAGTTGACTGTCCTGTTGGCGACCGCGTCGTCATAGGCCTGCTGAAGCCGCTCCGACGCGCGGCGCTTGGTAGTGGTCGGTCGTGGTGTCCCAAGATGCAATTCTCGTAGCTCGTCCATGAGGTCGACCCACAGTTCGGGACCCCCGTCCTGAAGGAGTTCGGCGCGGACTCGCAATTCTGTCGTCGTCGTACGATGCTGTAGCCCCCACGATCCAAGCGCTGCCATGATCGGCACGGTCTGGATGCCAGCCTCGGTGAGGCTATAGGCGATCTTGTGTCCGCGCGGCGCGTCCGCCCTGCTGAGGAGTCCGCCCTCGACAAGTGACTTGAGTCGGCTGGAAAGTATGTTGGAGGCGATGCGCTCCTCGGACCGAGCGAGCAGATCTCTGAAGTAGCGCCGGTTACCGAAGATGACGTCGCGCAACACGATCAGACTCCACGGGTCGCCGAACGCCTCCACGGCGGCGTTGATAGGGCAGCCCGAGCGTGGACTGTCTCTCATGGGTTCTCCTTAGTGATTGCAATCTGCAATCGCAGCCTATACGGTTTGAACACTCGCTGCAGTTGCACACTGCAATCACCTAGGAGTTGAAAAATCTGATGAGCCAGACTCGCGTGCAGCACTTCACGGTGTCCTTGGACGGATTCGGGACAGGGGAGGGGCAAAGTCTCGACCGGCCGTTCGGGCATGCCGACGGCCGACTCATGGATTGGCTGTCGGAGACGACTTTCGGGAAGCGAATACACGGAGAGGTCGGCGGCACCAGCGGAGCTGACGACACATTCCTCGCGACGTTCCCAATTGGCATCGGCGCCGAGATCATGGGACGCAATAAATTTGGGCCCCAGCGGGGACCATGGACGGACGAGGAATGGAAAGGCTGGTGGGGCGACGATCCGGTGTTTCATACGCCGGTGTTCGTGCTGACGCATCACCCACGGCCAACACTCGAGATGGACGGCGGCACGACATTCCATTTCATCGACGCCACTCCAGAAGAGGCGCTTCAACAGGCAACCGACGCCGCCGGCGGGCTCGACGTACGCATCGGCGGCGGTCCGAGCACGGTGCGCGACTTCCTCGCCGCGGACCTGGTCGACCGCATGCATCTTGTCGTCGTCCCGATCATTCTCGGTCGGGGGGTACGCCTGTGGGACGGGCTCGAAGGCATCGAGACGCGCTTCGACATTGAGTCGGTGACCACGAGCAGCGGCGCCACCCATATGTTCTTCTCGCGACGCTGAGGCTGCGCGCTATAACCGATCCGCAGTCAAGGAGTTTCCGATGCCGGGACCAACAACGACCATCGACGACCGATACAGCGACCCGGGCAGTTCCGCCACGCCGTGGGCGGAGACCCGGCGCGACTTACAACGCGCAGAGATGTTCTGGCTCACCACGGTGCGATCCGACGGGCGGCCGCACATGACGCCACTCGTAGCGGTCTGGCTCGACGAAGCCGTCTACTTCTGCACCGGCAGGGACGAGCAGAAGTCGGTCAACCTGCGAGACAACCCGCACGTCATCCTTGCGACCGGACGGGGAGACTGGAACGGTGGAATGAACATCGTCGTGGAAGGTGATGCCCATCGGGTGACCGAGCCTGACAGGCTGCGCCGACTCGCTAAGGCCTGGGAAGCGAAGTGGGATGGCAGTTGGCGCTACGACGTCGTCGGCGGAGTATTTCGCCACGCTGGCGGCGAGGCGGTCGTGTACGGCGTCGCGCCGACCAAGGTGTTGTCCTTCGGTCTCGGCGCATTCACTCACACTCGTCACCAGTTCGGCTAGGACCCGACATGTGCGTTGCATCGCCATACTCCGAGCGGACCGACTTTACAAGTTAATGAACTGCTATGTTCGGAACGATTACCAACGAGAGGACAGGCAGATGGTGGCAGCGGTCGACCAGGCGATGGACGCGGCAGGTTTGACGAACCCGCACGTTCGGGAGTATGTGAATTATTGGGCGGAGCTCACCGGCGCCGAACGTGTCGAGGTAGTCAGCGCATCTGACGACAGCCGACTCATTAAGGAGTCGCTGGCAGCCGGCGAGATTCTGCCCGCCGGCGACGGACTGTACTACTCGCGCAGCTACTTCAAAGACACCGCTCGCTCGGAAGAGCGCACGATCGTCGCGTCGAACAATCCATCAGACGCTGGCGTTTACAACAACTGGCGTTCTGCCGAGGAGATGCGGCCGCTGCTTGAAGGCAAGATGCGCGGCGCGTCGGCCGGTAAGACGATGTACGTCATCCCTTATCTCATGGCGCCCCCCGGCTCACCGCTGGAGGCGTACGCCGCCGGCGTCGAGCTCACCGACCACCGCACCGTCGCGCTGCACATGATCCGGATGTCCCGAGTCGGAGTCGACTTCGTCAACAACCTCGCCGATCCCAACTCGTTCGTCCGCGCCGTACACGTCACCGGCGACCTGGAAAACCTAGGACAAGGTACGCCGGAGGACCAGCGCTACTTCGTCACGATCGGCGACGAGCGCACGATCTTGCACTTCGGGTCGTCGTACGGCGGCAACGCACTCCTCGGCAAGATCGCACACGGGTTGCGTCAGGCCGCGTACGACGGTTGGGCCTCGGGAGAATTCCTAGCCGAGCAGTTCATGCTGGTCGGCATCACGGACAAGAAGACCGGCAAGAAGTACCACATCTGTGGCGGCTTCCCCAGCGCTTCCGGTAAGACCAACCTGGCAATGACGCTCGCCCCCGACGCGTTGGGCGACCGATACTACGTGGAGTTCTACGGCGACGACATCGCCTGGCTGCGGGTCGATCCCGAGGACGGCAAGATCTACGCGATCAACCCCGAGTTCGGCGTTTTCGGCGTAGCCAAAGACACCAACGCGGCCACCAACCCCGGCGCCCTGGACTCCGTTGCTCCGGGCACCCAGTCGCTGTTCACCAACATCGCCTACAACGCCGACACGAATGAAGTCTGGTGGGAGGGCAAGACCCCGGAGCCGCCGGCCGATGTCACCGGCTGGGCCGACTGGAAGGGCAACCTGATCTCGGAGCGCGCAGAAGGGGACGACTCGCCGTGGGCGCACCCCAACAGCCGCTTCACGACGACGCTCGCCAACGTGCCCAATATCGCCGCAGACTTCGAAAACCCGAAGGGCGTGCCGATCGATGCGGTCATCTTCGGCGGTCGCACCCGCGACCGCGAGCCGCTGATCCGCGCCATCACCGACCTTGCCGAGGGCGTGTACGACGGACTTACCCTTGGCGCGGAGGCGACGTTCGCGGCCGAGGGCGTAGACGGGCAGCTGCGTTACGACCCAATGTCGATGCGCCCGTTCATGGCTTATCCCGAAGGCGCGTATGCCGCGCACTGGCTCAAGGTCATTGGCCAAGCGAAAGACCAGCCGATCTTCGCGCATGTCAACTGGTTCCAGCGTGACCCGGAGGACGGTCACTTCCTGTGGCCCGGATACCGCGAAAACCTTCGGCCGCTCCTGTGGCTCATGGAACTCAAGAATGGAGAGGTCAAGGGCCGGCAGACTCCGGTCGGGATCATTCCTACCAAGGATGAGCTCAACCTCGACGGGCTTGAGATCAAGCCCGAAGACCTCGACACGATTCTCACGATCGATAACGACCGTTGGCGTCAAGAGATGGGCCACCGCGAGAAGCATCTCAAACAGTTCGATGGCCTCCCGGAGTCGATCTGGGAAGCGCATCGTCGTATCACCGCAGACCTCGAGGCCGAGGGTTAAGCGAAGAAACTAGTTGGTCCTGTGGGGCGGATCTTGTTGCCGTAGTCGGCGATGAGTCCGCCCCACAGGCGTTTGTTCGTCAATGCACGTCCCGCATCACCGGCTTGCAGACGCGGTACGGCGAGCGCTGATATGCGCTCGCGCTAAGGTTCGCTAGGGATGTCGAATGAGACTGAGTCACCAAACCGAGCGAGGACGCTGAGTATGGATTTCGAGACGTTGGTACACGCGCGCCGGAGTGTGCGCGGATTTAAGGATCAACCAGTGCCGCAATCGGTCATCGAGGAGATTATCGACCTGGCCAAACGGGCGCCCTCCTCTATGAACACCCAGCCTTGGCACATTCATGTCGTCACTGGCGAGCCTCTGGAGGAGATCCGCAGCCGCAACATGACGGCGATGATGGACGGCGCCCAACCGAGCCGCGACATTCCGTCGCATGGCAAGTACGAAGGCGTGCATCGCGACCGGCAGGTCGGCATCGCGAAAAAGCTCTTTGCGGCGATGGGTATCGCGCGGGAAGACATCCCGATGCGACAGGACTGGGTGCTACGCGGCTTTCGTCAGTTCGACGCTCCGGTGTCGTTGGTATTGACCTACGACCGGGTGCTCGATATTGGCGCGGAATGTCGATTTGATCTCGGTGCGCTGAGTTATGGCCTCGTGCTGGCCGCGTGGACCCGCGGGCTCGGAGCGGTGATTAACGGCCAGGGAATTCAGCGTTCGGATGTAGTACGCGAGGTGGCCGACATCCCGGACGATCAGGTGATTATGACGTGTATCGCGATGGGATATCCGGACGAGACTTTCGCGGCGAACAGCGTGCGGTCCGATCGCGAAGATATCGGTAGTTTCGTGCGTTTTGTCGGCTTCCCGGACACTGCTGCGGTGGCCGCCGATCGGGTGCAGTAACGCTATTCGCGGTCGACCACCCCGGCCGACGGAGGCTTTGAGACGTCTAGTGGAAGCGGGATTGAATGAGCGTGGGGCCTATGCGTGCGCGTGTTGCCGAAGAGCGTGATCTCGCTCTATTGGGAGATATCGAGGCGGCTGCCGACCAGATGTTCGCGCCACTGATAGAGATCGCTCACTGGGGCACCCCGCCCACTGGGCGTAAGCGCGCCGAATCAGGCGGCCGGCTCTTCGTGATCGGCGATCCCGCGGTCGGATTCGCTCACGTCACTGAGATTGATGGCCACTTCCACCTGGAGCAGCTCGCCGTGCATCCCGACCACGGACGCCGCGGCCTGGGAACAGAGCTCGTGTACGCCGCCGCAGAGGCAATCGCCGATCGCGGCGGAGATTCGATGACCCTCCTGACGTTCGCCGACGTACCGTGGAACGCGCCGTTTTATCGGAAGCTTGGCTTCGAAGTCGTTGACCCTGCGCCGGACCATCTGTCGTCGGCGATCGCCGAGGAAACGCGGATCGGTCTCAAGCGGGGAGGCCCGCGCGTAGCGATGGCACGTGCGATCTCGCCACATGTCGAGGCCCGGCCCGCGGTGAGTGTCATTCCGATCCGCGACGGCGAACGCGGGCTGGAGGTATACGTGCAACACCGGGTGCACACCATGGACTTCGCTCCCGGCGTGGTGGTATTCCCCGGCGGGCGGATCGACCCGATCGACACCGCGAACGCACCTGAGGTAGCTCACGAAGACCTCGACGAGCTCGCTGAGATCTGGCGAGATTCAAGCTACGTATCCAACTCCGACGATCCGCGTCTCGCAGTTCGAGTGCTATTGGCGACCGGGATACGGGAGATGGCTGAGGAGACCGGGATCCAACTGAGCCCGCCCGAAGTGCTGCCGTGGGACGACTGGACAACACCACCGGCATTTCCGAAACGATTCCAGGTTCATTTCATGGTCGTGCACCTGCCGACAAGCGATCCCCGCTCGCCACGCAACACAACTACAGAGGCGTTTGAGTCTGAATGGCTGCCAGTGAGCGAGGTACTGGATCGCGGTAATGGAGGAGATCTGCAACTGATGACGCCGACACGGGTCATTCTGCGAGAGCTAGCCCACCTCGGCAGCGCGTCTGCCGTCCTTGGCGCGCATCCCGATGTCACTCCCGTCCACAACGATCGCGCCGGCGTACGACCCAGGCCGACCCGCAAGTCGCGCTTGATGACCGAAGGCTAGGTACGGCGCTCGCGGGTGCCGAAGGTGGCGACCGCGTCGGCGATCGGCTTATCGTCTGAGGTCCGCACAACAGACGCATCGACGACGACAATCCGCTTGCCGCGCTTACGGACCTTTGCCGTAGTGACAAGCTCGTCACCGAGCTCAGCTCGGTTGAGGAACGTGATGTTCAACGTCGCGGTGGATGCGCCCTGTTCGGGCTGAATCAGCGAACCGACCGCATGTCCCATGGCGCTGTCGCACACCATCGCGATGGCACCGCCGTGCAGGATTCCGCCGCCGTTGAGATGATCCTCCGTGACTTTCAGGTGCGAGACCGCCTCTCCGGCTACGACGTCATCGACCCAGATTCCAAGGAGCTTGCGCAGTCCACGGCGTACTGTTGAGGCCACAGTTTTAGTCCATTCCAAGATCAGCAGTTGCAGAAGTCAGCGTAGTCGTGCCGGTTCCGAACGTGGAACGCTGTTGCGATTTCGTGCGGTGACGCCGGGCTATGCGATTGGTGCGGCGATCTGATGCACGAACTGGTCAGCGAAATCGTTGATCTCCGAGACACTTCCCATGCCGGACGTCGGCACGATGAATTCGTCAACCCCCGCGTCGCGATACTCGCCGAGGATATCGGTCATCTGCTCGGGCGTACCACCGATGGCCGGGCGAGTCTTGCTCACGTGCTCAGCCTTAGCGGCCGCATCGGGACCGACGAACACCAGAGCCTGGGTCGACCGGTGCAGAGTCGCCGGGTCGCGGTCACTGCTCTCACATGCACGCGTCATGACTGCGGTCTTGTGTGCGAATATCTGCGGCGTTGCCCAGGTGTTCCACTCGTCGGCGTACTGCGCGACTATCCCTGGCATGACCTTCTCGCCGCTAGCACCGATCAGGATCGGCAGGGGCCCGACGGGTTTAGGACTGAGGGCAGCATTCGTCAGCTGGTAGTGGGAGCCGGCGTACGTCGTACTGTCGTTGTCCCGCAAGGAAGTCCAGATGTCGCACGCCTCGCGGAACTTGGCGAGACGATCCTTAACGGAGCCGAGCTCGATGCCGAAGGCCTCGTGTTCGTTAATCTGCCAGCCTGCCCCGACGCCGAGGACGAATCGCCCTTGGCTGATCTCATCGATCGCTGCTGCGGCCTTCGCGACGACGGCCGGGTGACGGTAGGTATTACCGAGGACGAGCGAACCGATGCGGACGCGGGGCACGACGGCGGCGAGGGCGGCCAGTTGAGCGAGGCATTCACCCATCGGATCGTCGTTGGGCTCGGGCGTGTTGGTCATGAAGTGGTCGGCCAGCCACAGGCCGCTCCATCCTGACTGTTCGGCGTGAGTCGCCAAGTTGCGCAAGTCATTCCATGAGCGGTCCGCTGGAAGCCACAGGCTAAGTTTCATAAGTCCAACCTAGTTGATGCAGCCGGTGTCGGCGGCCGTCGTGGTGGGTGTCGCGGGTTCGCTGCCGGCGGGAGCGCTTGCGTCGCCGCCAGTACTCGGGTTCGACGGCGCGGGTGAGGGTGCACTGGATTCCGAGGACGGAGGCGTCGCCGGGTCCTTGTTTAGGTCAATCATGAACTGTCTTATCTGGTCTGGGGTCTGCGTCACCACGATGTCCTGGCCGTCGACCTTGCCGAACTTCTCAGGCGCGAGGGGAATAGTCGCAAACTTCACCGCGCCCGCGGCAATGTCCTGCATTTGCTTTGCAAGAGTGATTGGGTCAAGACCGCTGCTGTAATGAATGGTTCCCGACAAGGCGCTGACTAGCCCGGTCACTTTCCCGAAGTCCAGCAGGTTCGCGCTGAGGATCTTGCGAATGACGGACCCGAAAAAGTATTGCTGTCGTTGGACCCGCGCCAGGTCTCCGCCGAAATCGTCGAGTCCGTGCCGCTGGCGGACGAAGCTCAGGGCTTGCTTTCCGTCGAGGACGGACTTGCCGGCGGGCAAATCGGTTCCGGAGTACGGATCTTTCGCTGCCTGGCAGAGGTTAACCTCAATCCCGCCAAGTTCGTCGGTCAGTTCAACGACCCCCAACAGCCTGACCTCGACGTACCCATCGATCTGTACGCCGGCGAGCTGGCTGACGGTTTCGATCAGGAGCTTCTGTCCTGCCGCGCTTTTGTCGGCATCTGTTCCGTCGACACTCGCGTAGCCGTCGGCGTACGCCGAATTGATCCTTCCCATTCCCTGACCGGGTATCGAGACGTAACTATCACGGGGAAATGACACAACCGTTGCGGACTTACCGTTCGCAGGCACGTGAATGAGCATGATCGTGTCGGTGTTTTGCCCTCCGCCGTCGTCCTGGGTGCTGAGTTCGGCGAGCTGTTCAGGGGTGTAACCGTCTCTGGAATCGTCGCCCACCACCATAATGTTCAGGTCCTCGCCATTGACTCCACTCGCATCAGCGTTGTGCGTGCCAGCGTCGACCGCAGGAAGGTTGCCAGATTTAGCACTCACCGTTGTATACAGGGAATGGGCCGCCCCGGACGCCACCAGAATGGCCACCGCCAGCACACCAGCGAATGCGCGCAGTGCGTTGATCGCGAGGCGTTTCGCTCTGCTCTGGTGGTGACGACGACCGGCCCGTGTGGTCCGTTGATCCGTCGTGCGCGGATCGAGATGAGCAGGCAGCTCGGGGCCGTCTTCCTCTCCGCTTGCGACCATTCGTTGACCACTTTCCTGAACAGACAGGCCGCCGAGTCCGATTGCGACGGTCTAGTGGCTTCACCTTTTCACGTTCGACGTGTGACGGGGTGATTATGAACGAAATGAATTTTGCGAAGGCCCCCGTCGCGTACACCCGCGGGCACGCTGCCCGGTTGGCTAGGTGAGGACCCCTTCAACCTAGGCGTCGCTGGCCGGTTAAATCCCGTGCGTCATCACTCTCCGTGTCGATAGCATCGCGGCATGGACGCGACCGATGAATCCCACAGCGACAAGACTCTTACCCGCCTACGCACCGCTTTGCGGGCGGCGATGAGACATCGCGATAGAGCAGCGGTTTCCGGTTTGCGATCGGCCATGGCCGCGATCGCAAACGCTGAGGCAGTCAACATCACCGGTGCTCCGCCAGCCGGAGCCATCGAGACCAGTCCTGTGGGAGTGGGGTCGACCGAGGTCGCGCGACGGATGCTCACTCACGCGGACGTTCACGCGATCCTCGAGACCGAGGTTGCCGAGCGCGAGCAGGCAGCCGAAGGCTATGCCTCGCGTGGAAGCCAGGACCAAGCGGATCGGCTTCGCGCTGAGGCCACCGCGATTCGCGACGCTCTAGCGAGCTAGCATTTACCGACCGTCCGAATGGGTGCGGCGGGCCTTCCTCGACATATGCGAGTCTGGTGAGCATGGAGAGTCCGGCCGCGGCCCGCGCCTACAGTCGGCGTGCGCAGGAATATGCCGACTTATTTGGGGCAATTAGTGCGACCGCAGATCCCGATCGGGAGCTGATCGGGAATTGGGCCGCGGGGCTGAGCGGACGCCTGTTAGACGTCGGCTGCGGTCCGGGGCAGTGGACCGGATGGCTTCACGGTCGCGGAATTGATATCGAAGGTGTGGACCCTGCGCCGGAATTTGTAGCGATCTCCAAGGACCGGCATCCGCAGGTCCGATTTTCTGTCGGGCGAGCCGAACGGTTGGAAGTTCGCGATGCAAGCCTTGGCGGGATCCTTGCCTGGTATTCGTTGATCCATATCGAGCCCGCGCGAATCGGCGCGGTCTTAGCCGAGTTCGCCCGCGCGATCCAGCCCAACGGGGGATTGTGTCTCGGGTTCTGTGAAGGACCCGAACTCGCGTCATTTGAGCATGCTGTGACGACGGCGTACTTCTGGCCCGTACCCCGTCTAATTAGTCTGCTGGAGCGGGCCGGGTTCAAGATTGTCCGTATCGAGACCCGCTCCGATGCTGGTGTGCGACCCCATGGCGCGATCGTGGCAAGCCGAGGCGGATCCTAGACGGGTACGTCGAGGCGATCGTGGGTCGGCGGCATTGATAAGTGGACGGGTCGAACTACAGTGCGGGCACGGCGTTGTGATCTCGACGAGTCAGGACAAGTGGTGCGCTATCGGTGATCGCGATGGTGTGCTCGCTATGAGCGGTCCGCGATCCGTCGGCAGAACGGATCGTCCACCCATCATCGTCATAGATGATCTTGTCGGTACCGCAGGCGAACCAGGGTTCCAGCGCAAGAGTCAATCCGGGTTGCAGCCTCAGACCGCGTCCGGCACGTCCCGTGTTGGGTACGTGTGGATCCTCGTGCATGGTGCGCCCGAGTCCGTGCCCACCAAACTCGGTATTGATGCCGTACCCGTAGTCGGTCGCCACGGCGCCAATCGCAGCGGAGATGTCGCCCAAACGATTGCCGGACAGCGCAGCGGCAATCCCTGCTTCCAAGGCGCGTTCGGTGCATTCGATGAGTCGCTCGTCCTCTGGCCGCGGAACGCCAACGACGACACTGCGAGCTGAGTCGGCGACCCATCCATCGATCGATACCGCGATATCCATGGTCAGCAGGTCCGCGTCACGCAGTGCGTAATCGTGCGGTAGTCCGTGCAGCACCGCATCGTTGACCGAAAGGCAGATGACGTTACGGAACGGACCCCGGCCGAATGACGGGGCGTAATCCCAGTAGCAGGACTCGGCGCCGCGTTCGGCAACCAAGTCGCGGGCGCGCTCTTCGAGGTCGAGCAGGTTGACCCCTGGCTTGGCTCGGCCGGCGAGATCGTCAAGCAGCTCGGCGATGAATGCGCCGGTGACCCCCATCGCCTCGATCTCCTGGGGTGTCTTCAGTTCCAGCACAAGGGTTTCCTCTCCGACAATGCGATTTCCTGGTATTAAAATACCAGGAAAATTGGCTGGACGGTATTTTTATACCGACTTCGAGTAGACTACTGGCATGGTGCGACTTCCGCTCACTCCCGCCCAACACGCGGCCGGTCAGCGTCTTGGCGCATATCTACGCCAGACTCGAGGCGACCGCGCCATCGTCGAAGTGGCGCAAGCGGCAGGGATCTCACCGGAGACCTTGCGCAAAATCGAGACCGGGCGAATGCCGACTCCGGCGTTTGCAACTATCGCCGCACTAGCGCGCGCCCTCACAGTGCCCCTTGAGGATCTCGCTCACATCTGCCTTGCCACCGCTAGTCTCCAAAAGAGTCGCTGACGCAACTCCCATGGGCACACACTGAGTGATCGCATGGTCGCGGGCGCCGGAGTGCAATGGCGGCGTTACTGACCAGGATGCACCGGGGCTCAAGGATGGAACAAAACCTAGGACCGAATAGTTGAATAATACATGAAAAAGATAGGGTTCCTGAACTTTGGCCATTGGACGCCGTCGCCCCACTCGCAGGTGCGGACGGCTTCCGACTCGTTACTCCAATCGATCGACCTTGCCGTCGCGACCGAGGAACTCGGCGCCGACGGCGCCTACTTCCGCGTCCACCACTTCGCGAACCAGCTCTCATCGCCATTTCCCTTGCTGGCCGCGGTCGGTGCCAAGACCTCACGGATCGAGATCGGCACCGGCGTGATCGACATGCGTTACGAGAATCCGCTCTATATGGCCGAGGACGCAGGGTCCGCCGATCTGATAGCCGGGGGCAGACTGCAGCTCGGCATTAGCCGGGGATCACCCGAGCAAGTCATTGATGGGTGGCGCTACTTCGGCTACGAGCCGGCCGATGGTGAGGAGCACGCTGACATGGCGCGCCAACACACCGACGTGCTACTGCAGGTACTTCAGGGCAAGGGATTCGCGCAGCCAAACCCCCGGCCGATGTTCCCCAACCCGCCCGGACTGCTGCGCATCGAACCCCACTCCGAGGGACTGCGCGAGCGGATCTGGTGGGGTGCGGCGTCCGACGCGACCGCCCGATGGGCAGCCAAGCAGGGCATGCACCTGATGAGCTCGACCCTGAAGGCCGACGAGAGCGGTGAGCCGTTCCACGTCCAGCAACGTAAGCAGATCGACGTCTTCCGCAAGGCCTGGTCGGAAGCCGGCCACGCCCACGAGCCACGCGTCTCGGTCAGCCGTTCGATCATGCCGATCACCACTGATCTAGACCGCGCTTACTTCGGCCGCGAGGGGGAGAGCACGGACCAAGTCGGCCAGATCGAGGCGAACCTGCGTGCTGTCTTCGGCCGTACCTACGCCGCCGAGCCGGATGCGCTCATCGAGCAACTTGCCGGAGACGAGGCGATCGCCGCGGCAGACACGTTGCTATTGACGGTCCCCAACCAGCTGGGCGTCGACTACAACGTTCACCTCCTAGAGACAATCATCAAGGACGTCGCTCCTGGGCTGGGCTGGCGTTAGGCTGCCACACTGAGCCACTATTTCCGCAACTCAGCCTCAGCTGATTTTGCGACGGTAAACGGCGATCGCGGAAGCGTAGGCAATGACGAGAATGCCGAGGAGCCAGGCCAGAGCGATCCAGATGTCACTACCGACCGCCTGCTGGGCGAACAGCGCTCGGATGGTGTTCACGATTGAGGTCACGGGCTGATTTTGGGCGAACCAGGCGACCGGGCCCGGCATTGAGTCAGTGGAGACGAACGCCGAGCTGATGAACGGCAAAAAAATCAGTGGGTAGCTGAACGCGCTAGCGCCCTCGATGGACTTTGCCAAGAGTCCTGCGAGGACTGCAATCCAGGTCAACGCGACGGTGACCAGGATCAGAATGCCGGCGACGCCAAGCCACGCGAGCACTGATGCTCCAGTGCGGAACCCCATGATCAGAGCGACGCCGGTGACGATCGCGACCGCGACGACATTCGCGACCAGCGAGGTGAGCACGTGCGCCCAGAGCACACTCGACCGCGCGATCGGCATGGACTGGAAGCGCTCGAAGATGCCGCCCTTCATATCGAGGAATAGTCGGTACGCCGTGTAAGCGATACCGGACGCGATCGTGATCAGCAGGATGCCGGGGAGCATGTAGTTGATGTAGGACTCGTCAGACCCGGTGCGGATCGCGCCGCCCAACACGTACACAAACAACAACATCATGGCGATCGGAGTGATCGCGGTGGTGATGATGGTGTCGGGACTGCGCAGAATGTGGCGTAGCGAGCGGCCGGTCAGGACGCGGGTATCGCCGAGGACATGGGTGGTCATCGTAGTTCCGTTCGCGTTGGGTCCTGGTCGTGGGCAGACTCGTGGTCGACGACGTCCGTGTCGCCGACGAGGGCGAGGAACACATCTTCGAGCGAGGGCTGTTTCTGGACATACTCGACCTTGGCAGGGGGCAGGAGCGCCTTGAGTTCGGTGAGGGTTCCATTTTGGATGATCGTGCCCTTGTGCAGGATCGCGATCCGGTCGGCTAACTGTTCGGCCTCGTCCAAGTACTGCGTCGTCAGTAACACTGTCGTACCCTTGCCGGCGAGTTGCTTGATGGTCTCCCAGACGTCGATGCGGCCCTGGGGGTCGAGCCCCGTCGTAGGCTCGTCAAGGAAGATGATCGGCGGATTCCCGATCAGGCTCATCGCGATATCGAGTCGACGTCTCATGCCGCCCGAGTACGCCGATGCCTTGCGCTTTCCAGCATCCGTGAGTGAGAAGCGGGCTAGCAGGTCGTCGGCAATCACCCCCGGGTTCTTCAAATGACGCAAGCGGGCGACCAGCACGAGGTTCTCTCGACCGGTGAGCATTTCATCGACCGCCGCGAACTGGCCGGTCAGGCTGATCGACTCGCGCACGCTGCCGGGCTTAGCGGCGATGTCGAAGCCGTGCACCGTGGCAGTGCCCGCGTCGGACTTCAGTAGGGTGGAGAGGATCCGGACCAGCGTGGTCTTACCCGCGCCGTTCGAGCCGAGCAGCGCGAAGATGCTCCCCGCCTTCACATCGAAGTCGACGCCCTGCAGCACGCGCAGGTCTTTGAACGACTTCGCGATGCCCTGCACCCGGATCGCGGGCTCGAGGGCCAAGTCGGTGGTCATTTCCGATACTCCTGATACTCCCTCTGCTTAGGCATCGCCGGCGGCCTGATCTATCGCGTCGGTCAAGCGCTTACGTTCCTTGTTGACCCACTGGCCGTCCGAATAGTTCGCGATGAATGTCTCCGCGAACTCCACCGGGTCGTCCCCGACGATGGCGCGGATCGGGGTGCCATCGGCGGCGGACTGCTCGATGAGGTCCGCGAGATCGTCGAGCATTTGCATGAGTACGTCGCCCTTGACGATTGCTCCTGCATACATGAAGTAGCGCTCGAGTCCGTCGATCGCAGTTCGGTAGCTAGCGGGGAGCTGTTCCTTGCGCGCCTTATATTGGCGCCAACGCTTCTTGTCCTCGAACGAGCCCGTAATCTGCTCTATCCATTTGGCGGTCATGGTTTCTGTCCTTTTCCGTTCGGGTGGTCGATGTGGTGGCGGAGCAGCTCGATACGTTCGGCCAGGAAACTCCAGCTCTTCCAGAACTCCTCGAGATATTGGCCGCCTGAGACGTTCAGCGAGTAAACCTTGCGCGGCGGTCCCTTCTCGGACGGCACCTTCGCCACATCCACGAGGCCGCGCTGCTCGATCCTGACCAGCAGCGCATAAATGGTGCCCTCGACGATGTCGGAGAAGCCCTGCTCGCGCAGCCGCGCCGTGATCTCGTAGCCGTACGCCGGCTGCACAGTCAGGATCGCGAGGACGACGCCTTCGAGCGTGCCCTTGAGCATCTCGGTCATCTGCTTGCTCATCGACCCACCTCCACTACTCAGTGTTACTGACTACCACTAGATAGTAACACTGAATACCGCCGGTGCAAGGCCAGTTAGAGCGAAGGCCAGTTGGCGCGAAGGTCTGACTTAGGAGATCGATAGGCTCAACGCATGGGAGCCATTCGGGGTGTTGTCATCGCGTTCGGATCCACCGGGCTCACCGGTCCGAAGGCGCCAGAAAGCCCCTAATTAGCTACCTATCAGTGGCGCAGTCCGGGCCGGTACTCCCGCCGTTCGCCCACCCGAACGACCTCACCCCACCCTGGGTGCTGCCAATGGCCGCCCATCACGAGCAGTTGATCGTCAGCCGCGAGGTCATAAAGCTTGTCCCGAGTGCGGCTAGCCAGTTCCGTGTCAACGTCCATCGGTGATGCCCAGTCGGAGTGCGTCACTTGAAACGGGTGGTGACATAAGTCGCCGATGATCAGGGCGCGTTCCGGACCGTCGCCAATGACGACTGCGACGTGACCAGGAGTGTGGCCAGGTGTGGCGATGAACCCGATCGTGTCGAAGAACCGAGTTTCCGGGCCGATCAGCAGTAGTCGTCCCGCCTCGCGAACCGGTAACATGCATTCGCGCAATACGACATTTCCCGGATCGTCGAGCCTTTCGGGCGCCATCCAGTAGTCCCATTCGTCGCGCTGGACGGCGAATCGCGCGTTCGGAAAGAAGATCTCCGCATGGCCGTTCGCGTTCGGGTAGGTATTCCAGCCGACGTGATCGACGTGTAGGTGGGTGTGGATGACGAGGTCGATGTCACCCGGCCGAACGCCTGCCTCTTCGAGGGCTGCATCCAGTCGCCCAGTGGGGAAGCCCTTGCGCTTTCTCGGGCCGATTCCGGAATCAATCAGGGCGAGACCTTTAGGGGTCTTCACGAGGTAGCAGGTGACAGCACCGGTGCACAGACCGCGTTCGTTGAGAGTGTCGCGGTACTCCGCCTTCAGCTCGGCGGCGTGGTCGGGGGACAGGAACGCAAGATCCTGCAGGAACGGTGCATCGAGCAGGGCCGTGACGTCGGCAGCGCCAACATTAGCTGTGTGCAACGTGGAACCTTTCATGAGGGTTTCCCGGATTGCATCTCACCTAGCGACCGTACCGCGGCGGCTCACGTGTCGCGTGCGGCTGGGGGACAGCGGAGACATGGATATCGGGTAACGGCGCCTTGGCTCATCCCGCGGCCCCAGCACCGATGCTCGGGCGGATGCCGACTTGGTCAGAACTGCCCGAGGTCGTAGGGTCCGTTAATGGAATTCGAAACAATCGACGTATCAATTGACGGCCCACGGGGTGCATTAACCCTGAACCGCCCGGACAAACTCAACCCGCTCTCGCCGTTGACGCTTCGTGAGATCGAGCGGGCAGCCCGTTGGTTCGATGAGCATGACGACCTGAAAGTCGTCGTCGTGTCCGGTCGAGGGCGCGCGTTTTCGGCCGGTGCGGATGTCGCCGCATTCGGGCTCGCGAAGAATACCGGACGAACGCCGCGCGACGACGCCGACAACGGTTGGCGGATGGCGCGCGCGATGGACGAGATGCGGGCCGTTGCGGTCGCCAAGATCCGTGGATGGTGCGTCGGTGGCGGCCTTGTCCTCGCCGGTGTGTGCGACCTGCGCGTTGCCGCGAGTGACACTCGATTCTCGATTCCCGAAGTGGAGTTAGGCATCCCATTGGCATGGGGCGGTATCCCACGGTTAGTGCGTGAGATCGGTCCGGCACTGACCAAAGAGTTGGTCATGACGTGTCGCGAGTTCGGGCCGGACGAGGCAAAGGCGGCCGGATTCCTCAACCGCGTCGTCGAGCCGGACCAGCTGGACGACGAGGTCGAGAAGTTGGTACATAACCTGCTCCGCATGCCTAAGCTCGCGCTACTCGCCACCAAGGTCCACACCAATGCCGTCACCGAGTCGATGGTCGGCACGGCACGCAGCTGGGCAGACGGCGACGGTCTTTTGTCTGGATTGAGCGACGACGAATGCGAGGCGTCCCGGCAGAAGTACATGCAACGCGTCCGCGACAAGCACTAACCGGTTTCAACAGAATCAACGTTCGTGTACACCCGCGGCGCGGTTATCAAACGGTCGCTTCTTGCCCGGCCGCCGGCGTACCAGCTGCTCCCGTCGTGGTCGCGCGGAATCTACGTTGTTCGCGGAACTCAGGTGCCGACGTACGCCTCTCTGACCCTTGACCGGCTGATCTTTCCCGTGGCCATGCGCGGCAGTTCCTCAGTGATCTCGATCCGGCTCGGTTGCTTGTACTTCGCCAACCTGCCCTGACAAAACCGCATCAGTTCCTCAGAAAGCTCGCCCCACTCAGCCTCGTCCGTCGGTTGCACGATGGCGACAACCCGCTGGCCCCACTCCTCATCAGGTACCCCGATGACGACGACGTCGACGACCGACGGATGCTCCACGAGGACGAATTCGATCTCGGCAGGATATATGTTCACGCCGCCGGACAGGATCAGGTCGGTACGCCGATCCAGGACGAACAGCCGCCCTTGCTCGTCGAGTTTGCCGATGTCACCGATGAGGAGGGCATTGCCGTCCCAGGTCGCCGCGGTCTTGTCCGGGTCCTTGACGTAATCGAACGGTGTGCTGCCGAGGCTGTAGATCAACCCTTCGACACCGGGCTCGGCGGGCTCGCCGTCCGCACCCCTGATTTGGATCTGCCAGCCCGGTCGTGCCGCGCCAACCGTCCCTGGCGCGTCAAGCCATTGCTTGGAATTGACGGTGGTGACCACAGAACTCTCGGTCGAACCGTAAAACTCCTCGAGCACCGGGCCCCACCATTCGATCATTGCTTGCTTGACCGAGACCGGACACGGGGCGCCCGCATGCACCACGGCACGAATCGTCGAGGAATCGAATCGTTTCCGCGTGTCGTCTGGGAGCCGCAGCAACCGCTGGAACATGGTTGGCACCATGAATGATTCGGTCATACCGATCCGCTGTGCGAACTCAAGGAACGTCTCGGCATCGAACCGGGACGCAGGCGGGAACGCGATGGTGACACCGCGCCCGAGAGCACTGAGGGTCAGCGCGTTGGGCGCCGAGTGATACATCGGCGCGGCGACGACATGTACACCCGGCTCGGTGGTGAGGTTGAGCATCTCCCAGGTCTCGCGGCCGAGTTCGGATTCGGCCTGCGGTGTGAGACCGGAGAGTGCGCGTTTGATCCCCTTTGGCTTGCCGGTGGTGCCGGAACTGTAGAACATCACCGAACCGCTCAGGCGGCGCTGCGGCGGATCTGTCGGTTTAGCGGCCCAGACCTTCGACCAGGCGGATTCGGACTGAGGATCCCCAGTCGTATAGATCCGATCAGAGCCGGGGAGCCCCGCTTCGTCGGCGGCCTCCCGGACCGTCGGGAGCAGATCGGCGTTCGTCAGCACGAGCTTCGGTTCGGAGTTTCCTAGGATGTAGGCGATTTCGGGCGCGGTGAGATGTCGGTTCACCGGTACGACGTAGCGCTCGGTGCTGAGACAGGCGAGCTCAAGGGGAAGGTACTCCCACTCGTTGGGTAGGACTATCGCGACGGCGTCGCCGCGCCCCACACCCAGCTCGTCGAGCGCGTGAATAATTTGGTTCACCTGGTTCGACAATTCTCCGAAGGTGAGGCGCACCTCGTCTCCGACGATCGCGAGACGATCCGGGTCACTCTCGGCGTACGAATACCAGGTCATTGGCTGAGCTCCTTCCGACGGACAATTCTGTTTGATTCTTAACCACACGAAGTAAATTTGCTAGGGCAAAGGAACTATGAATCGTCCGCGTCGTTCGCGGCCGGGACCTGGCATCGCATTTTGGCTTGCTCAGCTCGGTCGGAAACCGCTGCACACCAGTCGCAGGTCTGTAATCTGGCCGTCTGTCTCGGCGTAGTAGATAACCTGCTCAATCACCGACGGACCCGATTCGAGCTCGACGCTTAGCCGATAGCTGACCTTCTTCACATCACCCACGCTGTCAGTCGCCAGCGAGGTCATCTCGGTGACCTGTTTGTCGGGTCCGAACCAGGTGCCCAGAATGATGTCGACCGCTCCCACCGCGGTCTCGGCATCCCAGAACCGGCGTGGTGTGACCGCTCGGAATGTCACGGGCGTCGACAGCACGCGGCGAAGCGCTTCGGCGTCCTGCGCGGCTATCGCGTATGCGATTTCGGCTCCAAGAGCGCGGTCAGTAACTGAATGTGTTGGCTGGTTCATCGCCGATCCACCCCCACATCGGCACACTGCCACCGAGTTCTGCGTTACTTACCAGATCTCCCTTGTCAAGGTGCTTGGCGTCGAAACAGATCGGGCAGACAAGGAACTCGCCCCTGGCTTCGGAGTACCTCCGCATCAGGTCCTCCAGCGGTGGACATCCCTCGCACGCCGTGCCGCGGGCGACATCGCTGACCGCAAGACGCACGGCCTCCTTGGTGAGGAACATCAGCGTAGGGCGCTCGCCTTCGGCCGACCCGACGGCGACGAGGAAGGCAACGGCAACCTTCTCCGCGTCCTCCAGCCCGGTGCTAAGACTGATCACTGACTTGGTCTTCATGTGCAACTCCCTTTTCTCACCACCGATCGTGGCAGGGGAGGGAGCATCCAGTCATGGGGCAGTTGCCCCATCTTCGATCGTGCCAACGATGCCTCGCTCGAGCGCGAAGAGTACGGCGCCGGTGCGGTTGGTAACCCCGGCCTTCAGGTAGACATGCTCGAGGTGGTTGCGCACGGTCTTGGCGCTGATGCATAAGCGTTGGGCGATCTGGGAGTTCGTGAAGCCTTGCGCGAGTAGACCCAAGACCTCGACTTCGCGCGCGGTCAGCCCGGCCGGGCCCGACGTACGCCGGCCAGTGCGGTGGCCCGCGACCGAGAGGACGGCGTCAACAGCCGTTGGGTCGAGCCGTCCGGCATCAGCCTCGCCACGAAGCCGCGTCGCGGCGGCTTCGGCCGCTCGCGCGGGCCGATGCGGTCGGTGCTCGAGCGAGCCGCGATAGCTGTCCGCGGCAGCGAGAATGCGGTGGGTAATCGGCAGAGCGGATCCGTGCAGGCCGCGGGGATAGCCTGACCCATCGAGACGTTCGCGATGTGCCTCGGCGACGGCGGTTACGCTCTTTAGACCTTGAACTCGATTGAGGACTCGCCCGGTCAGATATGGATACAGCCGGATCCTTTCCCAGTCGGACTCGGACAGCGGCGCCGACCTCTCCCATAGCGAGTTCGGCACACCCATGCGCCCGAGGTCGTGTACGAGCCCGGCCCGACGTACGACGTCCGTATCGGCAGAGCCAAGTCCCATGCGTGTCGCCGCGGCCGCGGCCAGTTCGGCAACTGCGCGCGAGTGCCCAACGGTGAATGGGCACTTCAGGTCGGCGAAGTCACCGATGGCGCCGAGCAGCGAGTCCAGGTCCGCGCCACGGAGCACCACACCGTCGTCCGGCGCGAGCTCAAGAGCTCGCGCCCACACGTCCTGGTCGGGGAGCGCGTTGATCCGGTCCCGACATTTTGCAAGTGCATGCACCAGCAGCGGGTCGAATTGCCGACCGCTGCGATCCCGGGCCATTGCGAGTGCACCGGACGTACCGCGTGTCCGCAGATGTACCTCGCAGGTCTCCGCCAACTGGACGATCCGTGTCGGTAGGGGGATTTGGTCGCCGCGCAGCCCACTCGGAAGCCCGCTGCCATCCCATCGTTCGAAGGCGCACGCGACGGCGTCTGCGACCGTACGATCAAGCCCGATCCGCTGCGCCATGAGGCCCGCGGACAAGCAATGCGAGTGGATCAGCGCGGCCATCTGGGCGCGGGGAGCCATCAGCAGGGTGAACAGCAGTAGCGCGCGCGTGCCGATGGGCTGTGCAGAACCGGTGCGCTGCAGCAGATATCTCATGTAGGGCAGGCCGGACCAGTCGACCTGATAACTATCCCGCCGCATGGCGAGGTCGTCACCGAACCATCGACTGAACTCGTGCGAGTCCGCATGGCAACCGATCCACAGCACCAGATTCGTGTAGTAGACCGTGGCGCGTTCGTCGTCGGAGAGATTCAACTCGTCTGCGAGCATCGAGGCAAGCAACGACGATCGCAAAACGTGTTCCATCGGCAACCCGAGCCCCAGGTCGATAGAGATCGAGAGAGCCGCCAGGACCTCGGCCCGGCGAGCCTCGGAACTCGGTGAACCTCGTGCCACCATGGCAATAGTCTGGCACAAATTCTGACCATGGCTGCCACGCTGACGGCAGATGCAAGAAAGCCCCCGGCAGTGGTGGCGCTGAATCGTGCAACAGATGCAATAGTATCCAGTTTGAATGTCATAATGTCGATTATCGGCGTACTTCATACGCAGGCGCAAAGCGGTCCGATTCATCATTCCGTCACTTTGTGCCGTCCTTAGCCGATGACGCCGAGCCTCTTGCGGCGATGACCAGACTGACGTGTTGACCTTCGAGTTGTCGGATCGCCTCGGCTTGCTACCGGGCGCTCGGCTCGGCGCCTCAGCTCGATTCGGCGCCGTGGCCGAATGCGATGGCTGCATCGCAAGGCCTTCCGACGCGGATGTCGCGCCGCCGGCAGAACTTCGCCACCGAGGGTGTCCGACCTAGATCAAACCGGGTCACCTAGATACGTCACTGTGACGTATCTAGGTGACCCGGTTTGATCGACAGAATCATGGGTCAAGGTCGAGTTGTCGGGCAGGCCGGTTGGATGGCCCGATGACCCAAGTCTGACGCGTGCGCATACGCCCACCGGACCGGCTGTTGTGAATCGCTGGCCCGTTGCGGCGCGACCTGGTGGAAACTCGACGCGGCTCACACTCGAATCGCCGTACTCTTTGTGGAGACCTGTAGGTACTTAGTTAGAGGTGTTAATGACACGCGGCCGGTTGCTGATCTTTATCGGTGTCCTCTTCATCGTGTCGGCCATCTTGCATGTCATGCCTCTATGGATCGTCGTACTTGCACCGATTTGGTCGACTCCGGTGAAAGTCGCCGGCATCGTCATTCTGTGTGTCGGCGCATTGGCTATGCCGATACTGATGATTTTCGGGCACGGGCAGAAACGCGATCTGCCGGCACTGATCGGTGATGTCTGGCTCGGTGCGGTCTGGCAGTTCTTCGTGTGGTCCGTCATCTGTGAGTTCGTTGGATTCATCGCATGGGCGTTCGGCGCGGATCATGGCGCCCGCGAACGATACGTCGCCCTGGCGTGCGTGGTAATCGTCGCAGGACTGCTGGCCGGCGGCGCAATTACTGCCCTTGGACGCGTCGGCATTCGTCACGTGACGATACGATTGGATCGGCTCCCCCAAGAATTCGACGGCCGCACGATCGCGCACATTACTGATACGCATCTGTCACTAGCGCTCGGTGAGCGCTGGATGACGCGCATCGTCCAGCAGGTCAATTCACTCTCCCCCGACATCGTCTGCCACACCGGCGATCTCGCGGACGGCGATGTTGCCCGACGTACGGACGCGGTCAGCGCGCTCGGCGAGATCCGCGCTCCCCTAGGCCGGTTCTACATCACCGGAAACCACGAATACCTGTCCGACGCCGCCTACTGGGTCGCGCACATGCGCAAGCTCGGCTGGACGGTCCTGCAGAATGCGCACGCAATGGTGCGCATCGGTGAGGCGAATCTGGCGATGGTCGGCATCAACGACCTGACAGCTCCCGGTAACGACGCCGCATCGGACCGTCCGGATATCGACAAGGCCGTACAAGGTATCCCGGCGGGCACTCGAACGGTTTTGCTGGCGCATCAGCCGAAGCAAGTACGAGACGCCGTACACCAGGAGCTGGACCTTCAATTGTCGGGCCACACACATGGTGGTCAGATCTGGCCGTTCCATTATCTGGTGCGCGCGGAGCAAGGCGCATTGTCTGGACTATCTCGTCCTGGGCCGAGCACCCAGCTGTACATCAGTCGCGGTACGGGCTTTTGGGGACCGCCGTTTCGGATTGGCGCGCCACCGGAGATCGCGCTGATCACGCTGCGACGCGCGTAGGTCGGCCTCCGCGCATCGATTAGATATCTAAGCGCGCGGATAAAACAATCAGGCGTGCTTGCTTTTGTCGTGTGGTGATGCGACGATTCGGTGGTACCGACGTCAGGGAGGACGCTCGATGGCAGATCTCGCCAGCATTGTTAATGACCTCGTCGCTGAAGGCGACGATCTCGATAGCATCGTGGCAGGACTACAACCCGACCAATGGCGTACCTCGACTCCTGCGCCCGGGTGGACCGTCGCGCACCAGATCGCCCATCTTCGGTGGACCGATCGCGCCAGCGTCAAGGCGGCGACCGATCCCGACGCGTTCAAGGAGATCCTGACCCAGTCGCAATCGCAGCCCAACCTCGTCGATGTCGACGCTGCAAATGGCGCGAGAGAAGATCCTGCCGAGCTACTGGCGACGTGGCGTGAGACTCGCCGAGACATCGCCGATGTGCTGCTGGCGACGAAATCCGGCGAGAAGCTTCCCTGGTTCGGCCCGCCGATGAACGCGGTATCCATGGCGACAGCGCGACTGATGGAAACCTGGGCACACGGGCAAGACGTCGCCGACGGGCTCGGCCTTGAGCGCACGCCGACCGATCGACTCAAGAATGTCGCCCACATCGCATACCGCGCACGGGGTTTCGCGTATATGACTAACAACCTGACGCCGCCGGACAGCACTGTGTACCTCGAGCTCGCCGGTCCGTCCGGCGAGCTGTGGACGTGGGGTGACCCTCACGACGACCAGTCGGTCAAGGGCAGCGCACTCGACTTCTGTCTGCTTGCCGTTCAACGTCGGCACCGCAATGACTGCGACGTCACGGCCAACGGCGCCGAGGCCGATCACTGGCTCGAGATCATCCAAGCGTTCGCCGGTCCGCCCGGCGCAAAACGAGAAGAGGCACACGCATGAGTACGTCGACACCCGACGTGATTCGAATCGGCAACTGCTCGGCGTTCTACGGCGATCGGTTATCGGCGTTCGAGGAGATGCTGACCGGTGGAGACCTCGACGTATTGACCGGCGACTACCTCGCCGAGCTGACGATGCTGATCCTCGGGCGCGACAAGCTCAAGGACGCCGACACCGGTTACGCCAAGACTTTCCTGCGTCAGATGGAAAGTTCGATGGGCACGGCGCTGGATCGCAATACCAAGATCGTCGTCAACGCCGGCGGGGTCAATCCCGAGGGCCTCGGCGAGGCGTTGCACAAGGTCGCCGCCGAGCTCGGTTTGTCGCCGAAGATCGGCGTCGTATACGGCGATGACGTGATGGACCGCGCCGAGGACCTCGGCGTACACGATGCTTTGACCGCGAATGCCTACCTGGGTGGCTGGGGCATCGCCGAGTGCCTCGCAGCGGGCTCGGACATCGTGGTTACCGGCCGGGTAACCGACGCGTCGCTTGTTGTCGGACCAGCGGCCTGGCGGTTCGACTGGCAGCGTGATGACTTCGACAAGCTTGCTGGTGCCATCGCGGCAGGACACATCATCGAGTGCGGTACGCAGGCGACCGGCGGCAACTTCTCCTTCTTCGACGAGATCGAGGACATGACTAGCCCGGGCTACCCGATTGCGGAGGTACGCGCGGACGGCTCATGCATCATCACCAAGCACGACGGGACCGGCGGGGCAGTCACCGTCGAAACGGTGACTGCCCAGCTGCTCTACGAAGTAGGCAACGCCCGCTATGCGAACCCCGACGCAACGTTGCGACTGGATTCCATTAAGTTGCGCCAAGACGGCAAAGACCGGGTGGAGGTCAGCGGCGTGCGAGGTGAGGCGCCACCGCCGACGTACAAGGTGTGCGCCAACATCATCGGTGGCCACCGCAACGAGATGAGCTTCATCTTGACCGGACTCAACATCGACGCGAAGGCCGAGTTGATCAAGAACCAGTTCGAGGCGCACCTGCAAAAGCGTCCCGCGGAGATGTCCTGGACCCTCGCACGCACCGACCACTCGGACAGCGCAAGCGAGGAGGAAGCCAGCGCGTTCCTGCACCTCGATGCGCGCGATCCGGATCCCAAGCTCATCGGCCGGTCATTCTCCAACACCGGTGTCGAGATCGCGTTGGCGAGCATTCCCGGGTTCCACACCACGGCCCCGCCGCAAGGTTCGCAGCCGTACGGCGTGCTCGTTCCAGCGACAATCCCGGCGACCGAGATCGAGCACCAGGCCCTGCTGCCAGACGGAACAACGAAGATCATCGAACCAACCACCACAACTCTCGAACTAGTCGACGTACCCGACGACTACAGCGCGCCGCCGCTCAGCGACCAGCCGACGACACGCGCCGCACTCGGGACGATTGCCGGCGCCCGCAGCGGTGACAAGGGCGGTTCAGCCAACGTGGGCGTGTGGGTACGTCGCGAAGAAGCCTGGCCCTGGCTCGCGCAGACCCTGACCGTCGACAAAGTTCGCGAACTGCTTCCAGAAGCGGCCGACCTGACAATCCGCCGGCAGCCGCTACCCAACCTGAATGCCGTCAACTTCGTCATCGAGGGCATCCTCGGCCTCGGCGTCGCGCAGAAAGCACGCTTCGACGCGCAAGCCAAAGCGATTGGCGAATGGCTTCGTTCCCGAGTCGTGGACATCCCGGACTCGCTGCTATGAGCGGCGTACGTCGACAGAAAGGACGCCAATGAGCGTTATCCGCACCGCGATCGACGATAAGTCTGATCTGTACCAGGCAAATCGCGAGTCTATGGAGGACAAGCTACGTCAACTGCACGAGCAGCACGATATCGCTGTCGCGGGCGGCGGTGAGCGCTACATCGCGCGGCACCGCAAACGCGGGCGCCTGCTGGCACGCGAGCGGATCAACCTCGTTCTCGATGAGGACTCGGCATTCTTAGAGCTCTCGCCACTCGCGGGGTACGGCAGCAAGTTCACCGTCGGGGCGAGTGTTGTTACCGGGATCGGTGTCGTCGAGGGCGTCGAGTGCGTTCTCGTCGCGCACGACCCAACGGTCAAGGGCGGTACGACGAATCCGTGGACGATGAAGAAGTCGCTGCGCGCCAACGACATCGCACTGAAGAATCGCATGCCGCTGATCAGTCTGGTCGAATCGGGCGGCGCGGATCTGCCTACTCAGAAGGACATCTTCATACCGGGTGGCCAAAGCTTCCGAGACCTGACCCGGTTGTCCGCGGCCGGCATCCCGACAATCGCATTGGTTTTTGGCAACTCGACAGCCGGCGGCGCCTACATCCCCGGCATGTCCGATTTTGTCGTCATGGTCGACCAACAGGCAAAAGTGTTTCTCGGCGGTCCGCCTCTGGTGAAGATGGCCACCGGCGAGGATGCCGACGAGCAGTCGCTCGGCGGCGCACAGATGCACGCCCGGACAACCGGACTGGCGGACTTCTTCGCCGTGGACGAGCATGACTGCGTGCGCATAGGCCGCAACATCGTCAAGCGACTGAACTGGAAGAAGAAGGGACCGGCGCCGATCGGCGAAGGTCTGCCGCCGCGGTACGACGAAGAGGAGTTGCTTGGCATCGCGCCCAGCGACCTCAAGGTTCCCTTTGATCCCAGGGAAGTGCTGGCGCGATTCGTCGACGACTCCGACTTCGATGAGTACAAGCCGCTATACGGCACAAGCCTGGTCACCGGATGGGCGCAGTTGGGCGGTTACCCGATCGGGATACTTGCCAATGCCCGCGGCGTACTTTTCAGCGAGGAGGCACACAAGGCCACGCAGTTCATCCAGCTGGCCAACCGTGCAAATACGCCGCTGATCTTCATGCACAACACGACCGGATACATGGTCGGAGAGAAATACGAGCAAGGCGGCATCGTCAAACACGGCTCGATGATGATCAACGCGGTCTCCAACTCAACCGTCCCACACATCTCACTGATCATGGGTTCGTCGTACGGCGCAGGCAACTACGGAATGTGCGGCCGGGCCTACGACCCGCGGTTCCTATTCGCCTGGCCGAGCGCAAAGTCGGCGGTGATGGGTCCGGCGCAGCTTGCGGGCGTGCTGTCCATCGTGGGCCGGGCATCGGCCCAGGGACGCGGCGAGGTGTACGACGAGGAGCAAGACGCGGCGATGCGAGCAGCCGTCGAGGCCCAGATCGAAGCCGAGTCACTACCGATGTTCATGTCGGGCCACGTGTACGACGACGGCCTCATCGATCCGCGTGACACCCGTACCGTGCTGGGGCTTTGCCTGTCGGCTATCCACAACGGCCCCGTCGAAGGTGCCAGTGGCTATGGCATCTTCCGGATGTAGAGGAACTCAACCACATGACTACCCCACAGCGCATTGAGCGCATCCTGGTCGCCAACCGCGGCGAAATCGCACGTCGGGTCTTCGCGACGTGCCGCACCATGGGCATCTCGACAGTGGCGGTGTTCTCCGACGCCGACGAAGACGCCCCGTTTGTGGCAGAGGCCGACCTGAGCGTGCACCTGCCCGGCGCGACGCCCAGCGAAACATACCTACGCACCGATCTGATTCTCGCCGCCGCTAAGAGCACCGGCGCGACGGCGATCCATCCCGGATACGGTTTCCTCTCGGAAAACGCCGCATTCGCCCAAGCCGTGTCCGACGCTGGTCTCGTCTGGATAGGACCGCCTCCGGAGTCGATCAAAGTCATGGGTTCGAAGATCGAGTCCAAGCGGATGATGGCCGATTCCGGCGTACCCATCCTGGACAAACTGAATCCAGCAGATGTCACCGATGACGACCTCCCTGTGCTGGTCAAGGCATCGGCCGGCGGTGGCGGTCGCGGCATGCGCATCGTCGAGACGCTCGATCGGCTCAAGGATCAGATCGCCTCCGCTCAGCAGGAAGCCGGTTCGGCATTCGGTGATGACACGGTCTTTTGCGAGCGTTACATTCCGACCGGGCATCACATCGAAGTGCAGCTCATGGCCGACCAGCACGGCACGATATGGGCTGTCGGAGAACGTGAATGCTCTATCCAACGGCGCTATCAAAAGGTTGTTGAGGAGGCGCCCTCCCCTCTCGTCGAGCGTATTTCCGGGATGCGTGAAGAACTGTTCGAGGCTGCTCGGGCTGCGGCAAAGACGATCAGCTACGTGGGCGCGGGCACCGTCGAGTTCCTGGCAGACGATGACGGGCATTTCTACTTTCTCGAGATGAATACTCGACTCCAGGTGGAGCATCCGGTCACCGAATGCACCTCCGGACTCGACCTAGTGCGCCTTCAGATCGAGGTCGCACAGGGCGAACGCCTCGAGGGCGAACCGTCACCGTCTCGCGGCTCATCTATCGAAGTTCGCCTCTACGCCGAGGATCCCGCGCACGACTATCAACCACAAGCCGGCGTAATGCGCGCTTTCGAGGTGCCCGCGGTGCAGCGCGAGTTCGGCGTGCTAGACCGAGCCGGGGTCCGGCTGGACTCCGGAGTGGTCGCGGGATCGGTGATCGGCACCGACTACGACCCGATGCTTGCCAAAGTGATCAGCTGGGCGCCGACGCGCACGGAGTCCGCGGCCATTCTCGCCGATGCGCTGCGGCGGGCGAAGCTGCACGGAGTCACCACCAACCGAGACTCGCTGGTGCGCATCCTGACGCATCCGGCATTCGTCGCCGGTGACACCGACACTTCCTTCCTCACGAAGTACGCCGACCAGGTGCTTGCGTTGGTCTACGACGAACGAGACGCGACGCTGGCCGGGTTCGCTGCCGCGCTGGCCTATCGCGCGGGTCTACACGGTCGCTCACCGGTCAATGGCACCCTGCCCCAGGGATGGCGAAATGTGCTCGGCGAACCGATCGCAGATATCTTCACCGTCAGCGGACAGGAGGTCGCGATCCGTTACATGCCTGAGCGTTCCGGTCCGGTGCTTGAGGGACGCGACGACGTGCGAGTCCTTGCGTACGACGCCGAACGGGTGCTGGCAGAGGTGGCCGGTGTACGTCAGACGCTGGAGGTCACGCGATACGACTCGCTGTTCTATGTCAGCGGACCACGCGGAACGACGACGCTGCAGCGTCATCCTCGGTTCGTCGACCCGGCCGACCAGGTCGCCGAGGGCTCATTGATCGCCCCGATGCCCGGGTCAGTTCTGCGGATCGCCTGTGCTGTAGGCGATCCGGTGGTGAGCGGGCAGCCACTCATGTGGCTCGAAGCGATGAAGATGGAACATCAGATTGTCGCGCCGTACGACGGCGTCATTACCGAGATACTGGTCGAGGTCAGCACTCAGGTGGATGTCGGCACTGCGCTCGCCGTCGTTGAGAAGACGGCAGAGGACGCCGGCGCGGCAAGCTAACTCAACACCTGTACCCATCGAAACGAAAGGACCGCACGCATGAGTGAGAATCCCGACGAGGTCGTGCACACCGCGACAGATAAAGGCATTTGCACCATTACTCTCGATGCGCCGCATAACCGCAATGCCCTCTCCCGTCAGTTGGTGGGCGAGTTCGCTGCGGCGCTGGATGCCGCGATCGCCGATGACGCTGTGCGTGCGATCGTGCTCACCCACACGGGCGGTACGTTCTGCGCGGGAGCCGACCTCAGTGAGGCCAGCAGCGATTCGAAAAAAGCCGCGCCCGTCAATCTGCCGGATATTCTACGGCGCATCATCGAGGCACCAAAACCTGTAATTGCACGTCTGGACGGACATGTGCGGGCCGGAGGCACGGGGATCGTCGGCGCATGCGACATCGTCATCTCCAGCGATAAGGGCACTTTCGCATTCTCAGAGTCGCTTCTCGGGCTCGCACCGGCGGTCATTTCGCTGACCACGATCCCGCGGATGACCTCCCGCGCCACGAATCGGTACTTTCTGACCGGAGAAGTGTTTGACGCGAAAACAGCAGAGCGCATCGGGTTGATCACCACGGCAGCCGACGATCTCGATGCAGAGCTCGACGCGTTGACCGCGCAGCTGCGCAAAGCGTCGCCGCAAGGACTGCGCGAATCGAAGAAGCTTCAGAGTGCGCAGATGCTTGCCGGTTTCGACGAGAACGCCGACAAACTCACGGAACTGTCGATGAACCTGTTCGCGACCGAGGAGGCCCACGAAGGCATGCGCTCGTTCCTGGAGCGTCGGCCGGCCCGGTGGGCAACCGACTAGAGGAGACTTCCATGACCGAGCTCGCAGTGGCACGTGGACACAAAATCCCAGAGGGGTCAGTGGGGGTAGCCCAGTGACACAGTCTGCAGCGAGCCCGCCGCAACAGGATCGGAGCCGGATCACCCAAGACCGGCTACTCGACGCTGCGGTCGAAGCCCTCGCTGAGCACGGTTGGAGCGCGACTACCGTCGGACTAGTCGCCGAGAGGGCAGGTGTCTCGCGTGGCGCGGCGCAGCACCACTTCCCTACTCGCGACGTGCTTTTCACCGCAGCGATCGACCGGTTAGTAGCGGCACGATCGAAGGAAGTGGAGGCCGTTGTACATGCGCTCCCAGAGCGCGGCCCGCAGCGCACTCGCAAAGTCCTGGACCATCTGTTTGTGCTCTACAACGGGGCCAGTTTCCGGGCTTCGGTCGCAGTGTGGTCGATCGCGTCGACCGATGCGGACCTCCTGACACGGGTCCGACCCTTCGAGGCGCGGCTCGGTCGCGATGTCCATAAGCTGGCCGTGTCGCTACTGGAAGTTGACGAATCGATCCCCGGAGTGCGTGCCACAATCCAGGCCACACTGGACTTCTTGCGTGGGCTTGCCCTGGCCAACTTACTCAGTGACGACTCGCGCCGGCGCCGGCCCGTCCTGGATGCGTGGTCCACCATGCTCGATCACCGGCTTTCCGAGCTAGCAGCGTACCGCGGTCGTTAGGGCACGATCCACAGCTTGTCGAGATCACCGGTGGCCGCGACTACCTCTTTTGCGACTGTGGTCATCTCCTGCAACGAGGCCTTCTCTTTCACCGAACGGTCGAGTTCTTCGACCGCCGAACGCAGTACATAAAGCCGATCCTGCAGGTATTCGAGCTCGATACGACGTACCACTACCGCGTCGGTGTCTACGTGCATCCCACCACCCTGCTCACGACGTTTCTCGTAGGCACGTTGGCGACATGCTTGACCGCAGTACTGTTTTCGTCGTCCAATGGACGTCTGGTCGACGATCTTCTTGCTGCACCACTTACAACGCGTTTCACTAGCCACGGCGCGAGAGTACGGCCAACGGGGCGGATAACGGGGAAGGCTGGGCCGGTGGGTTACCTGAACGGACCGCTACCAATTGCGTTCGCGCACCGGGGCGGCGCGACGCACATGCACGAAAACTCGATGGCCGCGTTTCAGTATTGCGTCGATCTTGGCTACCGCTACTTGGAAACCGATGTGCAACTGACTGCCGACGGAGTCGTGGTCGCCTTCCACGACTTGTCGCTGAACCGGCTCACCGGATTGGCCGGTCGCATCGCCGACACGAGGTGGGACGAACTGGCCGAGATTAAGAACGACACGGTGCCCGCGATTTCGCGGCTGGACGACATTTTGGATACATGGCCGCAGATCAACCTCAACATCGACGCCAAAACGGCCGACGTCGTTGAGCCGCTTGCGGATCTGGTCGTACGCCGATCCGCACAGTCGAGAGTCTGCCTGACGTCGTTCAGCGACGCACGGATCGCTCGCCTGCGAACCCTAGTGGGGCCGGACGCCATTACCGGCGTCGGGCGTGCAGGCGTCGGTCTACTGCGTGCCGCGTCGTACGCCGGACGCCGCGGCACCATGCTTCAGACGCCCGGACACTGCGTGCAGGTGCCAGTCACGGTGCGGGGTAAGACGCTAGTCGACGCGCGATTCGTGACTCTCGTACATGAGTTGGGCAAGCAAGTGCACGTGTGGACAATCGACGATCCGGACGAGATGTCCCGGTTGATCGACATGCAGGTCGACGGCATCATGACTGACAGGCCCGAGGTGCTCAAACAGGTCCTGCAGAAGCGCGGCTTCTGGACGACCGACGACGCCGACTAACCGCAATTCCTTTACTTCCCCTTAACGGCAGCGGTTTTCTCCTAAGCCGACACCTATGTGACCTGTCTCTAATGGGAAAATTGATCTCCTATGAGCAAACAATCGCGGATCACGAAACCGACCGACGATGCGCTTCCCCGGCGTACCGCCCACTTAGGCGACTTCACCTTGACTCCGCGTGTGCTCGTCATCACCGCATATGCGGTGATCGTCGGGGCAATAAGCGCGCTGACTGCATGGGCCCTGTTGTCGCTGATCGGCTTGATCACGAATCTGGTCTTCTATCAGCGGGTCGACTCCAAATTAGTCGCGCCGGGCCTTGAGCACCACAGTGCCTGGCTAATCCTGCTCGCGCCCGTCGCGGGCGGGCTGATCGTCGGCCTGATGGCCCGATTCGGGTCCGAGAAAATCCGTGGCCACGGAATGCCCGAAGCAATCGAGGCGATCCTGACCGGCGGAAGCCGCGTCGCTCCTCGGATCGCCGTGCTCAAGCCGATCTCGGCGGCGGTCAGCATCGGCACCGGTGGACCATTCGGCGCCGAGGGGCCAATCATCATGACCGGCGGCGCGGTTGGCTCGATGCTCGCGCAGTTGACGAAAATGACGGCCGACGAGCGTAAGACGCTGCTCGTCGCGGGGGCGGCCGGAGGCATGGCGGCGACGTTCAACTCTCCTCTCGCCGCGATTCTGCTAGCCGTCGAACTACTGCTGTTCGAGTGGCGGCCGCGCAGTTTCATCCCCGTTGTCGCGTCGGTCTGCGTTGCGGTGCTCGTGCGTGCCCCGATCCTGGGCAGCGGTCCGATCTTTCCCGTGAATCCCGGCGATTTCCACCTGAACGCGGGCGTCGACGCCTTGTGTGTCATCGCCGGGCTCACCGGCGGCTTGCTGGCAGTCGGCGCGACCTACCTCGTTTACCTCGCCGAGGACGGGTTCAAGCGACTGCCGGTGCACTGGATGTGGTGGCCGGCAATTGGTGGTCTGATCATCGGCATCGGGGGTCTGATCGAGCCTCGGGCGCTCGGGGTCGGCTACGACGTCATCGACCAGCTCCTCACTGGAAAGGCGGGCCTGTCACTGATCTTCGGCATCCTGATCGTGAAGACCATCATCTGGTCGCTGTCGCTCGGCTCTGGGACGTCTGGCGGCGTACTGGCCCCGGTGTTCATGATCGGCGGCTCGCTCGGCGCGCTGCAAGGGCAGGTGCTGCCGCACGTCTTCCCCGGATTCTGGGCGATGATGGGGCTGGCCGCGGTCGTCGGTGGGGTAATGCGCTCGCCGTTGACCGGAGTGATCTTCACTCTTGAGCTCACGCATGTCTGGGGTGTCATCTTGCCCTTGGTGATCGCGGCGACTACGGCGTACGCCGTCTCCTGCCTCATCCTTAAGCGCTCGGTGCTCACCGAGAAGATCGCCCGCCACGGACTCCATCTGACCCGGGAGTACTCGACGGATCCGCTGGAGACGTTCTTCGTCAACGAGGTTATGGACATCGACCCGCTGACACTGACACCCGACGACACGGTCGCCGAAGTTGCCGCACGGCTGACGGTCGATCCGCATGCGCACACTCAGCGACTGATACCGGTCATGGGCAAGGATGGTCAGCTGGCCTCTGTCGTCACGATAGGCCGGGTCATGACGGCCCTACATCGAGGAGACTCGGGGCCGCTCATATCGGACCTGATGAGCACGGACGTGACCACCGTGTTCGACAACGACACCCTCCGGCACGTCGCCAATGTCTTCGCCGAACACGGCGTCACCCGGGCGCCGGTCGTCGATCGTATGGCGCCGGATCGGCTGCTCGGCGTCATCTCACTAGATGACTTGCTGCATGCACGTAAGCACGACCTGGGTGAGGAACACGTCCGCGAGCGACATTTATTGGTACGCCGACCGACGGTCGAGGACGACTAGTCGGCGCCGGGATTGACGGTGTGGCCGCGAAACACGGTGTTGGTCACGTGCACGCACATCGCGCCGAAGACATAGACGAACACCGCAAGCGCTACCCATGACTCGACGGATCCGATATTTTCGATGACGGGCAGTCGTTCGACGCGGCCAAGGTCGATCGCTGCCACGGCGTACATCCCGAGCGGGAAGACCATGCTCCACAACGCCTCGTCGTACCGCCACGGCACCCGGTGATGCCAGTAGCGCCACCACGTCTCGGCGATGAGGACCGGCACCAACCAGGTCGCAAATGCCCAGAACACGACTGCCACGCCTGCAATCAGTCCGGCGGCGGCCCGTACGACGGGAGCGTCGGTCATGATGAGGATCCGGGTGCTGGCCAACACCGTAATGGCGCAGGCACCCATCGCAACCCAGTATGACTCGGTCAGGTCGGCCGGGCGCAGGTCGTACAGCAACATCCGCAGTGCCACAAGGATTCCCGCGGCGCCGTACAGGAATAGCCCAACCGACCAACTGAGCATCGCCACCAAAGACAGTGCGTCACGACCGGAACCGGCGTCGCGTTCGATGACTGCCGCGACGGTAGCAACGGATTGGCTGGCGACGACCCAGACAAACCAGCTGCCATTGGCCGAGGCAAGCACGGGGCGCATCGTCTGCCCCAGTACGGCGCTCCACGGCAGCGCGTAGGACAGCCCCAGCCCGGTTATCGCCGCGATCGTGAACAGCACGATCATCAGCGTGCGCTCGCCGTGCATGCCCACCCGCACGGCGAGTACGTTTGCTGCCGCGATGAACGTGAAATAGCCGAAACCCCGACGGGCGTCGGTGAAATCGGCCAAGAACTCAGGCCGGTGGCGAACGAAACGCGTTGCGGTGAGGGCCAGGACGACGACAAATGACGCGATCGCAAACCACATCAGGCAAAGCGAGATCGCCTCGTAGCCTTCGAGGTGGCTACCAACCGAGATAATCCCGCTCGCCATCGTGATCGCGAAGTAGCCTGGCGCGAGGGAGGTCACCGCCCGATCAACGCGAGTGGATACGCGTTCGATCACCTGTCCACATTATCAGCGCTGGCACAAAGCGCACGTGATACATAAAGCACACGTGAAAGAAGAACGACTTAGTAGGCGCCGGCCGACCGGGTGACCGCACCGAGCGTGCGCGACATGATCGAGAGATCCATTACCGGCGACCAGTTCTCGACGTACTCCAAGTCGAGGTTGACCGTCTGTTCCCAACTCAGGTTGCTACGTCCGCTGACTTGCCACAGTCCGGTGATTCCAGGTTTGACGAGCAGACGACGGATCTCGGGGCCTTTGTACTGCGCAACCTCGTCGGGCAGTGCCGGACGAGGGCCGACCAGCGCCATCGAGCCCGACACCACGTTGAGCAGCTGCGGTAGCTCGTCGAGTGACGACTTGCGCAGCAGCCGGCCGATCCTCGTAACGCGTGGATCGTTGCGGCTCTTGAACATCGGGCCGCGGTCGGGTTCATTCTCGGCGGCGACGACCGCGTCCCGAAGTACCTCGGCGTCCGTGACCATCGACCGGAACTTGAACATCCGGAAGGTCTTACCGCCACGTCCGACGCGAGTCTGGACGAAGAACGCCTTTCCCTTGCTGTCAAGCCGAACGGCGAGCGCGATAGCCCCGATGATCGGCGATAGAACTATCAGTCCGAGCGCGGCGATCGCGCGCTCCCCGATGTCGAGGGCAACCCGACGTACGCCGGTGTAGCGAGGCTGGTCAACCGACACAAAAGAGCCGCCGCCAATCCGCTGCAGCCGCATCCGGTGGTCGGCGACCTGTCCGAGCCCAGTCGACAGCATCAGTTCCGCGTCGGTGGACTCGAGCATCCACGCAATTTCACGAATCCGGTTCGCACCTAGCGTCCCCGGCGAGGTCACGATGACCATCCCGGCGTTGTGCTCGGTGACGATGTGTAGGAGGTCGGCGTCGGATGCGATCGGATAAGAATCTGGCAGCGCCATCGGACGCATGGACTCCCGGTCTTCGAACTCAGGAGTCGACACGCATAGCCCAACGACGCGCAGTCCACTGTCGGGCGACTCGCTCATTCGCGTGGCGGAATCGAGTACAGACGCGAGGGAACCGACCAATACCACTCCTGTGGTTGCTGCATCGGCGCGCCAAGCACGAGCAACGATGCGGCGGATCTGAAGTCGGCCCAGGATCATTAGTAGCAACGCGATTCCGACGGTCGCGAAGACGGTCAGCTGGGAGACTCCCGATGCGAACGAGTTGAACGCGATGCATCCGATGGCGGCTGCATAGAGCGCACTTCGGAAAACATGGCGCAGTTCGCCGTGGCGACTACTCAGCAATCCGGCCTTATAACCGCCGGTGAGCGCAAGTATGACCACCCAGCCAACCGGCAGCGCGGCGGCCAGCAGCGACATCGACGCGATGCTCGCGGTCGTCACGGCGCCGAACTGGATCCCAATGACAGCAGCGATCGCGAGGATCTGTGCCAGAAGATCTACACCGATGATCGCGACAACGCGCACCCTTGTCGATCTCGTCTTGACTCGGCGCGCCCCAATAGACGCAAGAATCGACGCGACCGAAGGCGGTGATGCCGTCTCGCGCGTTGGCTGCGGCGTCGGCACGCCCAAAGGCGCATCAGTCAACCGCGGCGTGACGTCATCGACGGTTGAGCCCGCCACGTCATTAATATCGTCGTACTCGTCGCCACGCACGAGAACCCGAACAGCGCCGCCCAGATCAGGCGAGTGTTCGTGGTTGGCCTGAAGATCCCCATCTTCAGAAGGCGTGGCTGCACGCAAAAAGCGTTGCATCCCCCAATACCCCCCAGTATTGCGGCTGTTGCGTGCCAATCCCCCGATTGCTACGCGTGAGCCGACTACAGCGTACCAACCAATTGCCAGATGTAACACCGTGTTGACCACGCCGATTTGAGAATTCTCGCCGCATCTTCGCGGACGATTTGATTCGCTACCCTGTCAAGGGCTTATGCTCAGCAAATTTTTCGTATCGACTAGGGACTCAATGGCAACGCAGGACGACGACTGGTTCGGTCGGCAACAGGTGACCGCAGTCCGGGAACCGTGGTGGTTCTGGCAATTCGCGACCAGATACGGATACGGACTGATCAGCCTGTTCGGCCGGATCGAGATCACCGGATCGATCGACGAACGCCTGATGCGCGGCCCGATCCTCCTTGCGCCCAATCACATAGGCAATTTCGACGCGATGGTCCTCACGGTGGCGTGCCGGCGTTTAGGCCTGTCCCCCAGGTTTCTGGTGACGGCAGGCATCATGACGGCCCCCGTCGTCGGCCGGTTGTTAGAGAAATCCGGCAGTCTGCGAGTAAATCGCGGTCAGTCCGACGCGCACAACTCGACCGCTCTCGTCGACCTAGCCATTGCGCACGGGGCGCATTTGATCATCTATCCCGAGGGCCGAGTCAGTCTGGATCCCGGTTTGTGGCCCGAACGCGGCAAGACCGGCCTCGCCCGTATTGCACTTGCCCATCGGATCCCGGTCATTCCGGTGTCCCAATGGGGCGCGCATGAGGTCGTGAAATACGAAGACAACAAGGCAATGCTGCGGTCCGGATTGTCGTCGGTATGGCGACAGCCGAAACTCAGGGTTCACTTCGGTCAACCAGTCAGTCTCGACGACCTGCGGGCAGACCGCCGGGGAGACGCCGTCAAGGCGCGGGACCGTATCGCGGCCGCGATTACCCGCAACCTGAGACCGTTACGAGCCACCGAACTTCGCGCGCCCAGGTACGTCGACGAGACGCGCCCGCTCAGCGAACGGCGTGTCGCGGCGTTCCCGGGTGGCGTCGTACCCGACGACATCCCTTAGCCAGTCAGCTTTTTCGGGCCGAAACCGCCGTTACCGCGTCGGCAAGGATTGCGAGTCCGTCTTTGGCCTCGTCCTCCGACAGCGTCAGCGGCGGGGCCATCCGGATGACGTTGCCGTAAAGGCCGCCCTTACCGACCAGCAGGCCACGCTCCCGTGTTGCCTCAAGGATCTGACCGGCAAGTTCGGTGTCTGGCCTGAGATCGCCGGGATCCCCCAGCTCGATTCCGAGCATCAGCCCGCGACCGCGTACGTCGATGATGCCGGGCACCTCGTCGGCAATCCGGCGTACGCCATCGAACAGGTACGAGCCGATCTTGTGAGCGTGCGACTGCAGGTCGTGGTCGGTGACGTAATCGAGTGTCGCGCGGGCCGCAGCCGTGGCGAGCGGGTTGCCGCCGAACGTCGAGATCGACAGCGCGCTGATCGAATCCATGAACTCCGGCTTTCCAACCACGCCGCCGATTGCGACGCCGTTGCCAAGGCCCTTGGCGAAGGTCATCGCGTCCGGCACAATGTCGTGCGCCTGGATTCCCCAGAAATGCTCTCCAGTGCGGCCCCAGCCGGTCTGGACCTCGTCCGAGATGAACAGGATGCCGCTCTCGTCGAGCACCTCTTTGAATGCCTTGAAGAATCCGTCGGGCGGAGTAGCGAATCCACCGACCCCCTGGATCGGCTCGGCGATCATTGCGGCCACGTCGCCCGCAGTCTGGGTCGCAATCACGTCGCGGAGATCGTCGACGCAAGCGGCAATGAATGCCTCGTCGGAATAGTCCTTAAATGGGCTACGAAGCCGATAGCCGCTATGCACGTAACGGGTATTAACCGGCGTCAGCGAGGACGCCGACCACCCGCGGTTGCCGGTCACGCCCATCGTGCCGAAGGAACGCCCGTGATAGCTGTTGCGGAGGGCCAGGATCTGGTTGCTAGCGCGTTTTTGGGTGGCCATCAGCAACGCAGCCTCATTGGCCTCGCTGCCGGAATTTACAAAAAATACCTTGGCATCTGGGATCTCGGACAGCTTTGCGATGCGTTCGGCCAACTCGATCTGCTGGCGGATGAGGTAGAGCGTCGACGAGTGCAGTACTCCAGCGTCGATCTGTTCCTTCATCGCCGCATTGACCTCAGGGATCGAATAACCAAGCATGTTGGTGAGGATGCCGGCAAAGAAGTCGATGTATTCGTTGCCCTCTGCGTCAGTGACTCTGCAGCCCTGACCGCTGGCGATCTCGATCGGATCGTTGTAGTAGAGACCCAGCCACGCAGGCATGACCGCCTTATGCCGTTCGTGTAGTTTGCTGTGCTCGCCCATCTCGTTTATCGCCTTTCTGCGCAGGACACCGAACAGTCCGATCCTTGCACACCGCGTACGATTTCGTCTCATGTCCGAGAACCCCTCCGCACTGTCTTCTGTGCCGGCCGCAGGCGCCCGCCGTGGCCTGCCGGCGTCGGCCCAGTTGCGCTACTTCTACGGACCGATGGACTGCGGCAAATCGACGCTCGCCTTACAGATCGACCACAATCACGCGCGCCAGGGCCGACACGGCCTGTTGCTCACTCAGAACGACCGCTCAGCCGCTCCCGTCATCTCTAGCCGGATGGGTATGGGCAGGCCGGCGATCGATGTCACAGACCAAATGGACGTAAGAAGAGTTGTCCGCGACCTCTGGGCGCAGGGCCAACGAGTGGACTACATCATCGTTGATGAGGCCCAGTTTCTACAGGTATGCCAGATCGATCAGCTCGCCGAACTCGTCGATGGTTCTGACGTGGATGTCTACGCGTTTGGTTTGATCACCGACTTTCGCAGCCAACTGTTTCCCGGGTCGAAACGGCTGCTCGAACTCGCTGATGAGGTAACCAGACTCCAGGTCGAGGTGTTGTGCTGGTGCGGTCGACTGGGTGCCTTCAACGGCCGCGTAGTCGGCCGGATCCTTGTAAAAGAGGGCGCCCAGGTGATGGTTGCGGACACGGCCCCGGGCGAAGCGTGGGACGTGAACGGCGTACGGCAAGACGACGACGTGCGTTATCAGGTGCTGTGCCGCCGACACTGGCGCGCGGGTGATCTTGGTCCTGGTTCGGCTGCACAGGACGTACTGCCCATGTCGCCGAGTTGAGTCTGACATAATTAGCAGTCCGGAATTATTCGGCGGGGTCGCGCGTTGGACCCGATAACGCCCCACATGTACGTATCTGAAGACTCATTCAGTAACACGAACAAGACTCACCTTGCACTCCCTGTCGGAAGGAACTATCTATGGCCGAGCGCACATTGCGCGGTAGCCGTCTTGGCAGCATCAGCTACGAGACCGACCGCAACTTCGAACCAGTCGCACGGGTCATGGCACGTTACGAATGCCCCAACGGTCACATCACGACCGTGCCATTCGCCGACGACGCCGAAACCCCGCTTACGTGGGAGTGCCGCTACGACGGCGTCAACGCCCGGTTGATCGGCGGCGGCGAGCCTGAGGCCAAGAAGGTCAAGCCTCCGCGCACGCACTGGGACATGCTGATGGAGCGCCGTACGATTGCCGACCTCGAAGAGGTACTAGCTGAGCGGCTCGAAGTCCTCGCAGCCCGTCGCGGCGGCAAAAGCAGCAAGTAGCCGGTAGACGCAGCAACTTAGAAATGTCCGCAACCCTCAGGTTGCGGGCATTTCTGTGTCATGAGGCTTCGACGCGCCTCGCAGCGATTAGGCGCGCTGCGTCGGTCAGTTGGATTCGCCCCGAGGAGGTGTCGCCACCAACAATCCTGGAACTGTCACCGATGTCCTGAGACATCCGGCTCGGCTTGTGGACAACTCCGGAATTGTCGTACACATGTCCTACCATAATTGACATGACCACGACCCAGGACCCACCACCCACCGGCACCACCACCGGTCCCGGTCGGCCCGCTGCCGTCGGGCAGGAAATACCGCGCCAGTACCGCCTCGATCACACCACCGAAGCGTTCGCACTACACATCTTCGACCAACAACTCAC